>DATKGA010000087.1:0-4462 GCA_035510935.1 Acidobacteriaceae bacterium | reverse complement strand
ATGGTGCGGAAGCGGATGTTGAAGCCATGAGCGAACATCAGCGTCTTGCCGGGGGCAAGATTGGGTTCGATATCGGCGTGGTAGACCTTGGCCGCGGTCTGGTCTGGCGTGAGGTTCATGATGACATCGGCCCACTTGGAGACGTTGGCGACGGTGTCAACGACCAGGCCGGCGGCGCGCGCGCGGGCTGCGTTGGGTGAATCGGGGCGGAGGCCGACGCGGACATCGACACCGGAGTCCTTGAGGTTGAGGGCGTGGGCGTGGCCCTGCGAGCCGTAGCCGATGATGGCGACTTTTTTGGATTGAATGAGTGAGAGGTCTGCGTCTGCGTCGTGATACGTCTTAGCCATGATGAGTGATTTTCCTTTAGGGGTAATGGTAGCAAGTTGTGAAGACAGCGCGGGTGCGAGTTATTCTTCGTCGTGGATGTTGGGGAACTTGGGGGGGATGATTTCGGCGGCAGAAGGTTTTGGTTTGGGCCCAGGGCCGGGCTTGGATTTGGAGGCGATGCCGTTGGCCTGGCCGAGGGCCTGGAGGACGCGGCTGGTGTGGTGGCCGCGGCGCATGGCCATGCGGCCGGTGCGGGAGACTTCGAGGATGGTGTAACCGGACTCGCGCAGGACCTGGATGAGGCCCTCGATCTTGCTGGTGCCGCCGGTCATCTCCAGCATGATGGACTCGGGGGCGAGATCGACGACGCGGGCGCGGAAGACGTTGGCCAGTTCGAAGATCTGGGAGCGGGATTGCAGGCCGCTGGGTGCGGTGGGGCCGGCGGCGACCTTGATGAGGCAGAGCTCGCGGATGACGGCTTCGCTGCGGCCAACCTCGTCGACGTCGTTGGTGATTTCGAGCTTGTAGAGCGAGGCACGGATGCGGTCGGCGGCGGTCTCGGGGGCCTCGCAGACGATGGTCATGCGCGAGGTGTCCGGCTGCTCCGATTCGCCGACGGTGAGCGAGACGATGTTGATGTTAAGACGGCGAAAGAGCGAGGCGACACGGGTGAGTACGCCGGGCTTGTCTTGCACGAGGGCTACGAAGGTGTGGAGCATGATGGCTAACCTCTTGGCTTGAATGGAGCGAAAGCATGTTGGCGGATTCGATATCTCAATCGTTCATTGGTAGACGCTGGCCTAATTCCGATGAGCTTTTTCGGAACCCTGTTTTTCGAAGTCAACGATCGTAACCTGCCGAAGACTTAGCAAATGGTCTTCCAACATGAATTCAAACGACGCGTGTTCTAGCGGTTCAACAGGCTCTGTTCTGTAATAAAAATCCACATCACACGACATGATACTGCCGGTGTCACCGCACTTTAAGGATGGGAGTAGCTTCTTCTTTCTTAGCGATGGAAGTTCGCTCAAGAGCCCTGGAACTGTATAGCTCTTAAAGTGTTCGTTCGGTTCTGGATCATAATGCCGGTCCAAGAGACTTGGCGCTTCCGCTACGGATGTTAAATAGGCCATGCAGATGGCAAGCCAATCGATTTTCTGCACATCAGGAATGGGTGACGATTGAAGCATTGCATTCATTGCCGCGAGGCTATGTGGGTTATTCGCTGATCCCGGGACGGGTAGTGCTCCGGAGATGATAGGAATCAAGCGCACATATTGAGAATTCTTTGGTTGAATCAGCGCGTAACTCACTCCATCGTCGAGGATGCTTGGTCTTCCGATGATAAGTATCCTGGCACCGTTGAACGTTGCTGCTTGGATCGAGTCACACGTCATGCGAAAATCCGGCGGCAGATTTTTGCCCGTGGCGACGATAAACTGCGGCACGTTGTAGCTTTTCTGAAGGGCGATCTGCTCAGGAGCTCTGGCGAAAGCAATATCATCTGCCGTACAGGTGGCCTGCTTTGGTTGCTGATCGACACGCCATTCCAACAGAGTTTTGGTCTGGCTCCATAGGCAAGGGATCGGCATCATCCAAAGAACGATTGCTGTCGAAATGGCGGCTCGGTGCATCTACTCGGCCTCGGAGGTTTCGATGAGGGGGTCGGCGGCGGGGCGGCGGACCATCTCGTGGAGGGCGGAGCCGGGGGCGATCATGGGGTAGACGCCGTCTTCCTTTTCGACCTGGAAGTCGATGAGGTAGGACTTGCCGCTGGTGCGTGCGCTGGTGACGGTGGGGATGACTTCGGCGCGCTGATGGACGTGCGAGCCGGCGATGCCGTGGGCGGCGGCGAGAGCGACAAAGTCCGGCGAGAGGATGGGCGTGCAGGCGTAGTTCTTGTCGTAGAAGATCTCCTGCCACTGGCGGACCATGCCGAGGAAGCCGTTGTTGATGACGGCGATGTTGAGCGCGACGTTCTCCTGCTGGATGGTGGAGAGCTCGGCGGCGGTCATCTGGAAGCCGCCGTCGCCGGCGATGACCCAGACATCTTTTTCAGGGCAGGCGAACTTGGCGCCGATGGCGGCGGGAAGCGCGAAGCCCATGGTGCCGAGGCCGCCGGAGGTGATGAGGGTGCGTGGCGTGTCGTGACGGAAGTACTGCGCCTCCCACATCTGGTGCTGGCCGACGTCGGTGACGATGATGGTGTCTGCGAGGCGGCCGGATTCCTTGGCCTCGCGCCAGATGTCGTGGATGACGTGCGCGGCGTAGAGGTGGCCGTTGTCAGGCAGGTTGATGATGTCGCCGACGCTGGCGTCGCCCTTGAGGGCGGCGATTTCGCGGAGCCAGCTTGCGTCGGAGCTGGCGGGAAGAAGCGGGAGGATGGCGTCGAGGATAGTGCGCAGATCGCCGATGAGGGCAACGTCGGCACGGACGTTTTTGTCGATCTCGGAGGGATCGATCTCGATGTGGATCTTTTTGGCGTGGGGTGCGTAGGTGGCGAGGGTTCCGGTGACGCGGTCGTCAAACCTCATGCCGAAGGCGAGCAGGAGGTCGGCCTGCTGGATGGCGTTATTGACCCAGGATTCGCCGTGCATACCCATCATGCCGAGGGCGAGCGGGTGGCCTGTGGGGAAGTCTCCGAGGCCGAGCAGAGTGCTGGTGACGGGAATCTGGCGGCGCTCGGCGAAGGCGAGGAGTTGGGATTCGGCTTCGGAGATTTGTACGCCGTGGCCGGCGAGGATGAGCGGACGCTTGGCGGCGCAGATGAGCTCGATGGCCTGCTCGATGGAGTTGGTTTCCGCACGGAGCATGGGATGCGGGCGATGCGGCGCGGGCGCGGCGGCGGCGAAGTCGAAGGGCGCGGAGGCCTGCTGCGCGTCCTTGGTGATGTCGACCAGCACGGGGCCGGGACGGCCGGAGAGGGCGATCTGGAAGGCACGGCGGATGGTGGGCGCGATGTCTTCGACGCGCGAGACGAGGAAGTTGTGCTTGGTGATGGGTAGCGTGATGCCGGTGATGTCGATCTCCTGGAAGGCGTCGGAGCCGAGGAGTTTGGAGGAGACCTGGCCGGTGATGCATACGATGGGGATGGAATCGAGCATGGCGGTGGCGATGCCAGTGACGAGATTGGTGGCTCCGGGGCCAGAGGTGGCGACGGCGACGCCGACACGTCCGGATGCGCGCGCGTATCCGTCGGCCATGTGCGAGGCGCCCTGCTCGTGGCGGACGAGGACGTGGTGGATGGGGAACTTGCGCAGCGCATCGTAGACGGGCAGGATGGCCCCGCCGGGATAGCCGAAGACGGTGGTTACGCCCTCGCCGACGAGGGTTGCCCAGACGATCTCTGCTCCGGTGAGGGTGGGGATGTTTTTGCTCTCTGATTTGTTTGCCATCGTAGACTCCTTATGCTGCTGTGCTGAATTGATCTTGTTAAACATTTGCGGGCCTCGGGGTGAGCCAGAATTCGGCGTTATGGGTTGATTCGAAGGCGTCGAGGGCGGCGGCGTGGCGCAGGGTGAGGCCGATGTCGTCGAGGCCGTTGAGGAGGCAATATTTGCGGAATGGGTCGATGTCGAAGTGGGCGCTGAAGCCTGGGGCTTCGGAATCGGTGACGGTCTGGGCTTCGAGGTTGATGGTGATCTGGTGCTTGGGGTTCTGCGTGCTGCGCGCGGTGAGCAGTTCGACATCGGACTCGGGCAGGCGGACGAGGACCATGCCGTTCTTGCCGGCGTTGGAGAAGAAGATGTCGGCGAAGCTGGGGGCGATGACGACCAGGAAGCCGAAGTCGGTGAGCGCCCAGGCGGCGTGCTCGCGGGAGCTGCCGCAGCCGAAGTTCTTGCTGGCGATGAGAATCTTCGCGCCGGAGTAACGGGCGTCGTTGAGGATGAAGCTGGGGTCGGGCTGGCCGGCGTGGGGGCCATCCTGAATGCGACGCCAGTCGTAGAAGAGGAAGTCGCCGTAGCCGGTGCGCTCGATGCGCTTGAGGAACTGCTTGGGGATGATCTGGTCCGTGTCGATGTTGGGCAACGGCAGCGGGACGGCGGTGGAGGTGAGGACGTTGATCGGGATCATTAGCTTTAGCTCCTAGCTTGTGTTTGGGGGTCGCTGGCATCTCTGCCCCTCCCCCCTC
>DATKGA010000086.1:0-7902 GCA_035510935.1 Acidobacteriaceae bacterium | reverse complement strand
CCGCATGCATGCCCGGAAGGGATTGCCGCTGGTGACGTTCCGCCCGCCGTTCGTCTACGGCCCCGGGAATCCCTTCTATCGCGAGCAGTTCTTCTGGGACCGCCTGCGCGCCGGCCGCCCCATCATCATCCCCGGCGACGGTCACCGCCTGATGCAGTTCGTATACCTCAACGATCTGGTGCAGTCCATGGTCCGCTCCATGGTGGAGCCGCGCGCCATCGGCGAGGCTTTCAATATCGGCGATCCCAAGCCCCTCACGCAGGTGGAATTTGCCGAGAAGTTGGCGCGCATCGCCAATGTGGAGCCCACCCTGGTGCGCGTCCCGCGCGACGCCATCCAGCAGGCCGGCGGCAACGCCATGGACGAGCCCTATTACTTCGGCGAATACCTGGATGTCCCGCCGATTACCGAAAACATCGGCAAGGTCACGCGGGTTCTCAAGGTGAAGATGACGCCCTTCGAGGTGGGACTCAAGGACACCTACCGCTGGTACACGCGTAATCACAAGCCGCGCACCGCCGGCTTCGAGTTCGACGACAAACTTTTGGCCCTGGTAAAGAACGACGTCAAGAGCGACTCCATCGCGAATGTGTAATGTGGCGTAGACACTCGTAGGACAGCGCCGGACGCTGACCTCCCGATCTTCGGCTAGCTGCGGGGTTCGAAAGCCGGCCGCCGAACGGAGCCTCGACCGCACGGCTGAAGTTAGGTAAAGGCGCCAGCCCGGCCGGGGCGTTGGAGTCGGTGACAACACGCTCACTAGGGTTACTGGACCCTGGCGTGTTTCTCGGTACCGAGGCGGGAAGCTTCCCAGAACGGGACTTGGGACAACGACGCCATTCAAGTCAACGGGGAAAGGCATCTACGGTACGGTAGGTCAAATGCCGACTTAAACGGCGCAGAAGTTGCGCGTGTCGGCAGCGAACCCAGGAGAGCCAGGCTCCAGCGGCCGCAAGCGACGCGGCGCGCTGCATGCCAGAGTTCGAGTCAAGCAGCGCTTCGTCCGATCCGCATGCATCAGATTGACACTTTATCCGACCGAAGCTTATTGGCAGTAGCGCGCCAAACTGCCAGGGACTATCCTGAAAGTCGTGCCCGCGAATTCCACGCTGCAAACACGGATGCTCTGTGATGTGCGGAACGAGCACATTCTGGACACGAGCGCGTGGAATGCTCTGTTCGACGATCCTGACCGAGACCTACTCATTGAGGCCGCACTCTCCCGTACGATTTTCCCCACATGCATTGCCATTACTGAAGTTGCCGCCACCGAAGACACTTCAAGGCGGATCGATATCCTGCGGCTCATGAAGACGCTGGGTCGCGACAACCGGCCGATGGCTTCACCGAACCAGCTCATCATCATGGCCTGCGAGGGTTATTCAAAGCGCGCCGCTACAATCACGCTCAATGCAGGGAGTGACGCTGAGGGCGCATGGATCGCGCTCAATGATCCAACCCAAGTCGACGAAGCCACCCAACGACTGGCTCTCGATTTCAATGAAGAGCGCGAAAGCGTAATGAAAATCTTCACCGAGGGATTGCGCCAGCAACTGCAACCACTTTTTGCGGCTGGAACGCAGCGCCCCCGTTCGATCGGATCTCTCATCAAGCACTACTCCCGCGACGACGACTTCCTATACGAGGCCATAAATCCAATCTATGAGCGAGCAACAGGTGGCGCGCTTCCCCGCGCGGAGTTATCGCTGCTGCTAAAGTCGCTCTACGAATGGCCGATGTTCCTGATGGCCTACGCCTGCGCCATCTACCAGCGCGCAGTTCAAGAGGAAGGCTACGGGCATAAGCGTAACCCTGGGCACCTCGATCTGTGGTCCGCGACCTACCTGCCGATCTGCGACGTCTTTATCACACGGGACAAGCGTCAGCGCCGTGCGTTGAAGATCCTGAATAAAGCCAACCCGCACTTCACGCGGATTCTTTCCTATGCGCAGTGGCGGCAGAGCCTTCTTGGCGGGCCATTGTGACCGCGACTTTGGCCGGTGACATACTCGTCATGGCAAGTGAAGAGTAGTTGATCTGCAAGCTACTGACGCTCATGCGGTGATCGAACGAACTGCCGGAGCGGCACCTGTGATCAAGACCGGAGGTGAAGCGGACGCAGCTTAGCGGGACCTATGAAGCGCGCCCGTTCTGGACGTCCCATTTTTCAGCCCAGCGCTTACACAACTCGGAGATTTCAGCGGAGGACGTTGCACCCGCCTTTTTCAGCGCCCGAGATGTGAAGGTGTCGGGCTTTTCTCCAGCGGGTGCTTCAGCCCAAGCTCCGCCAGTAGGATCGAATCCGATCTTCAGATGCTCATCAACCTGCACGCTGCGTCGCATGGGACCATCTTCGTGCGTCATGGCCCCTCTGTCAACTCTCACATAACGCTCGCGGAGGTGTCTGCCCGCATGGCTCCAACGCTTCATGAGCATTGCGGGCGGAACGCGCCATTCGGAGGCTGCTCCGGACACTGGCCGTAATGGCACTGGTCCGGAGGCTGCATGATCATCCCTCCCTGGAACGCACGCCGCAGAAATTGGCGCCTGGAAAACGGCTGGCGCCAAGCGCGCGCCCGCGAGGGCAGCCCCGGTCGCATTTCCGAGAACGGGACTTCACGGGGCTGATGCGTGGACCGGGCGGTGAGGGACTCGGCATGGCCCGCGGGTTTGGGCGTCTTCACGCGCAAGGTCCCGCGAAGCGCTGACGGCCTACCCCTACGAAATCTTCACCCATATCGCCCTCCGGAAGTAGTAAATGCTGCTTCCTATAGCCACGACCATCCGATCATCCCGAAAAAACGGCAGTCTCATTCGTATAGATAGAATAATATGGAGTAGGCTATTCTCCGAGGCAAACTTGCAAGACTTCGACGAAGCGGTGATAACGTATCTGGATGTAGCCGGTCGCATCTTTCAGCAGGACAAACAGCACGCCCAGCCGCAGCCGGCCATCCGAGTGCTGCGGAGCCCCACCCAGCTCCTCCGGCAGGCCGTCCTGGTAGCTGAGGAGTCGGAGGCGTTCACTGCACTTGTTGGAGCGGCCGTGGAAGCATATGCCCCGACCCATCCGCTGATGCAGTTGCAGGATCCGACCGTGAATGCGGCCGCCATCACGTCATTTTTTTGTCGTTCCGGGGTATACAGATCACACTTCTCGGGTGAGAGCATCAGCCCTATAGCAGTCTCGGACAGCCTCCAGTCTGCGCTCAGCGCGACCACGCACCGCGTTAAGTACTTGGCACCGCTGGAGCTCGTCTCGTTCGGCGCGGAGATTGTTGATTGCGGGAGCTACCAAATCCGGACGTTTTCGCGCCAGCAACTGGACGACCTTCTGGAGAACGACGTGCGCTCGGACTTCTACCAGAGACTGAGAATCGACACTGCGGCGCTTGAGCCGTACTGGTTCATTGTTGTGGAGGGAACTGAGCCTCATCCTTTGTGCGCCGATTATTCTCTAGAGCAGGACTTGAGTCCGTCGTGGCCAGTCGAGTTCTCGCCTTATCCACAAGTCCTGGACAAGGCGCTGAGGAGATTCGCACTGTTCAGTTGGAAGTGGCGGGGCGGTTTGGGTGGCCGACTTGAGGACTGCTATCCTTATTGGCCTCCCCCCAAAATCCCGTTTGTCATAACGGTCTCGGACTCGCCAATCGTTCCGCCAGAGGAGCCACCAGACATGCGCGGGCTCACGGTGGGACCCCCGCCCAACCCAGGTCCGCTTTTCTTTTTCGAGTTGGACGAGCGCAGGACTTTGGACTTCTCACGGTGGATGCAGCACATCGACCGCCTCTTTGATGTAGCGAGCGCCCACCACGAGCAGTGGCCCTTCATCGAGGTAGCAACGGGCTTCCTATTGAAGGGGTTCGTCGCCGGCGGGCCGGAGTCTCTGATCTGGAATGTCGCTGCAATAGAAGCGTTGCTGGGCGAGAGGCGGGATGCAGGTTTGACCCGGGTTATGAGTGTGCGACTCGCCAGAATTCTGGGCACGGATGAGGAGCACAAAAAGATCCGAAAGCTTTTTGAGGAGATATACGATTTCCGAAGTGCTGTCGTCCACGGTGATAAGCGCTTGCTGGAGAAGAGGGTTGAAGGTTCTCGGGTGAACGAGGCCCGTGACCTCGCGTGCCTCCTCCTCGTGTGGATGCTGTCGTGGCTTGCTGAAGTTGCCGGGCAGTGGGAGCAGACTGCCGCCTCCCTGCCCACGCGTGAACAGTTACTTGCAGTCTTGGATTTGAAGGAGGGCGACCTGGATACTGTTGCGAAATTGCTCGGCGCGGTACCCTCCAAGTTCCCGCACGTTCTCGCGTGGCTCGATCCGGAACAGTTGGGAGAACGCTGGCGCGCCGAGGACGAGCTGACCCCGGAAGCAAAGGCTGCTGCCCGCCTCGCTTTTGGACTCAGCCCTCCCACCTCTTCGGCGCTCGCCAAGAATGACCCGTTTCTGCTCAGTTAGAGTGACCCAGGCGAAGAACGCGATTTGCACCACAAAAGAGGCACTCGTGCTCAGTTCAAACGATCACGGCGAGCAACAGAATTGAATGGTTGGCGATCACGTTCGCGGTGAAGGAATTACCCCAGGAGTTGCTGAATGACTGACAGCGAGAGTTGATCTGGCTGAGTGCCGTCCGGCACTCGGACTTCAGAAACCAAGCATCTGTGGGACAGCCGGGTGGCGATGGCGCGACTGGCGGCGCGGCCGGCGGCATCCCCGTCGAGCAGCAGGATCACACGGTCGAAGGCTGCGAGCAGCGCATTCTCCTGCTCCGCTGACAAAGACGATCCCATCAAAGCCACCACCCACGGCAACCCCGCTCGGTGAACCCGCAAGCAATCGAAGTAGCCCTCGACCACAATCACGGTCCTGCTGCCGGTGGCCGCCGCGCATGCAGGTTGAAAAGCTCCCATGCCTTCCGAAAGCCGGCTGGCAGTTTGTACTTCGGCAGGCTGTCATCCAGCGCACGACCGGCGTACGCGACGGTCTGGCCCCGTGCATTCGCGATGGGGATTACGATCCGCCCCCTCAGTAAACCGGATCGGGCATAGAAGCCCACCCCAAACTTGAGGGCTGTAGCCGGATCGATTCCGCGCTCGACCAGGTAAGGATGAGAAGGATCCACACCCGTCAGAGCGAACGGGAGCGGAGGATTGCGCCCTTCTTTTTTCCGAACCAGTTCCCCCTTCCGCACGCTCCGCCGCGCCTCACCCGGAAGGCGCGCCGATCGAAAACCACCGTTGCAACCGGAGCGCCGCCTGGCGAATCGAACACTGCTCCATGGCGGCGACAAAATCCAATACGTTGCCGCCGGCCTGGCAGGCGAAACAGTGAAACGCATTTTTGCGCAGACTGGCTCGGAAGGAATCCTCGCGTTGCCCGCGGTGAATCGGACAACGGCCCACCAGTTGAGGACCGCGTTTTCGCAGGCCCGACACCTGGTAACGGTGCAACACCGCCTCCAGGCTCACGGCCTGTTTCACCGCGCCGAAATCCACCCAGCCCGGCATCTTCAGCCCTGCAGTTCGCGCAGCGAAGGACCGTCGATGGTCACCGTGTGGCAGTAATGCCGCACACGACTCAGCAGCGCATCCACCATCGATTTATTACCCAGAAAGCTATGCCACTCGTCATAGATCAAGTTAGTCGTGATAATCGTCGAGTGACGGCTATACCGTTCCTCCATCAGCTTGAAGAAGATATTCGACTGTTCTGGCTGTAAGTTGAGATACCCGAGCTCATCGATCAATAAGACATCTAATCGCGCCAGTCGATTGAGTAACTGGCGCGTCGACCGGTCAGCCAGCGAGGCGTACATCTCGTCGAACAGATCCTGCGCCCGAATGAACTGGCAGCGGTAGCCGTTCTGCAACGCCTTCAACAGGAGTCCGCAAGCCAGTCCCGTCTTGCCTCTGCCGGTCTGCCCCACGAACACCAGGTTCTCGTGTTTGGCGACGAAGTCGAGTTCGGCGAAAGCGCGGATCTGCTTGCGATTCACGCCCGGCTGGCGCGGCCACGGAAACGTATCCAGCGACCAGCGTTCCGGCATTTTCGCCCGCCGAATCCGCCACTCCAGCGCGCCGTCTTGCCTATCGTGCCACTGTGCGCGCAACAGTCCGGCGACGAACTCCGAATAAGAAACGTCTTCCTTCTCGGCCGCACGCAACTGCTCGTCGTACACGCTCAGCATGCGCCGCAGTTTGAGATTCTTCAGCAGTTGTTCCAGTTCTTCAGTCATTCCCATCCAGCTCCGTTTCTCTCAGCAGAAAGTAGTCGCGCGCCACGCGACGCAAAATCATCCGTTCCAGCCGATCCAGATCGTAGAGTCCGAACCGGGAGGCTTCCCGCACCGCGGCCAGGAACGGCTCCCGCGGATATTCCCGCAGCAACCGCAACAGTTGCCGCAGGGCAAGCGCCACCACTTTGCGGCCCTTCTGCTTCAGTGCCGCCACATAGGCAGCGACCTCCGGCGCGGCTTCTACGATGGCTTGCTCTTCCGGATGCGGATCGCTGCGCTTGACGCCTTCCCCCCGCGGCGGCCGATGGGCGGCCAGCGTGATCCGTTGATTTTGCGGCGTCACCGCGCGGACGTGCGTGACCAGGTGGCGCGCGTCCAGTTCCATCTCGATCTTGTCCCGCGTCTCGCGCACTTCCACCCGCCGCCCGATCCAGGCCACCGGCGCCGAGTAGCGAATGGAGTTCACCGAGACGTAGCCTTCCACATCCACCGTGCGCGCATGCAGACGGTACACTTCCGGAATCCACGCAGGCAGCGGTTTCAGATGCGTGCGCTCCACCGCGAACAGTTCGCGCGGCACGGCGCGGATATGTTTCTTGTAAGTCGAGTTGACCTTGTCGCACCACTGGCGCGCCTGTTGGTTCAGATCCTCCCAACTGGCGAATGTGCGGCCCGCCAGAAAGTTGTTTTCGATGAAGGAGAACGGCCGTTCCACGCGCCCCGAACGGTTGGCGTCGCCTCGTTCATGCGCTACAAAGCGGAACCCCAAGCGTTCCGCGAACGCCTCCATCTCCGGCACCGGAACCATCTCCCGGCCCGTGCCCCGCAACACCACCACGTGCGTGTTGTCGATCATCACCCGTTCCGTCGCACCGCCCGCGTAGCGCAGCGCGTCGGTAAGAAACACCTTGCAGTCGAAACGCTGAAACGTGGGATTGATTTGAAAAAACAGCAGGTGCGAATAACACAGCACCGCCGACGCGGTCTGCGCCTTGTACTTTTTGCCGTTTACTTCGACTTCGTGCGGAGAGGTATCGTGCTGCATCTCCACCCCCGGTTCGAAGTGATACTGGCCCGCCGCCACGATCGGCGTTTGCCCGATCCCTTGCCGCCGGCAGAATCCCGTGAGCGCCGGATACGACAGCACCGCGCCGCCCGCCGTCAGTTCCTCATGGACTCGCACCAGATTCCCCTTGCAGGAAGCCAACAGATCCAGGATCTGTTGGCGGTACGGTTCGGCTTTCTCCGCCCGCTGGATCTCCGGCACGCTGGGGGAGTTCTCGCGCACCACTTTGCGCACCGTCAAGCGCGATATCTGCAGCGCCCGCGCGATCTCGCGCCGGCTCACTCCCTTCGCGTTCAGTTCCAGAATCGCGGTTCGCTGCGCCTGGCTCAGCATGTTTCTCCTCTCGCTCCTTGCCGATTCGTTCCGCCATCCGCGCCAGTTCCCGCCGCGCGCTTTCGATCTGCCGCTCGGTCTGCTCCCGTTGCGCGCCGGTCATCTCCGCCATCGCCTCAGTAAGTCGCCGGTTGGCGCGATGCAGGATGGCCGCCGCCATTTCCAGATCGCGCGTGACTTGTTCGACTGCCGCCGGCTTGGCTGCCGGCGCCTGCCGCTGCGTTTTCAAAAACAGTTCCGGCTCGGCCAGAATGCGCTCGCGGGCCACCCGCG
>DATKGA010000085.1:0-26822 GCA_035510935.1 Acidobacteriaceae bacterium | reverse complement strand
GGGCGGTGATGGCTGAGGCCTCGTTATCCCAGACGTCGAAGACGGTATATAGCTTGGTGATCTGGAGCAGGTCGTGGACCTTCTGGGTGAGATTGAGCAGCTTGAGCTCTCCGCCGCCGTTTTTGACGGAGGTGAAGGCACTGACCAGTTCGCCGATGCCGGAGCTGTCGATGTAGGTGATCTGGCCGAGGTTGAGCAGGATTTTTTTGGAACCTTTGGCAAGGACATCGCGAACGCTGTCACGCAGGGTGATACTGCCTTCGCCAAGGGTGATGCGGCCACTGAGATCCAGGATGGTAATACCGTCTACCTGGCGGATTGCGACTTTCATACTCATGCGATGTTTCTCCTTATGGCTTAGGCGACCGGGTTAGCCGGAGCGCGATGTTTGATGAGGGTGAGTTCCGTACCCGGATGCAACTTGCGAAAGTGTACCTCATCCATGAAGGCCCGGATAAGAAAGATGCCCCGGCCAGAGCCTCGCAGAAGGTTTTCCGGGGCGAGTGGATCCGGGAGTGAGCATGGATCGAGACCAGTGCCCTGGTCGCAGATGCGCACGGTGAGGCAGTCGGAGTTGGTCTCGAAGGAAGCGGTGATGTTCTTGGTCGGGTTGTAGGCGTTTCCGTGGAGGACGGCGTTGATGGCTGCCTCGCGGATCGCCATGACGATGTTGGGCACAGTGTCTGCATCGAAGCCTGCGCGCTGGGCGAAGTCTTCCGCCGTCCGCTCCACCGTATCGACACTCTCAATCGAAGAAGCGAGTGTGAGCGAAACGCGGCTTGTGGTGGAATCAGGCAATTGGGTCCTTGCGGCCGGCACCGTAGAGGTTTGGATGCGAACTGCGGCAATGATGGAAGTTTGCTTGTGGATTTTTCGAATGTCAAGGTTGGGCGGCCGATGCGGACCAGAGCAGTTGCAGGGGTGTATGTGATGGTTCGATGCGAATCGGTTGCAGGAAGGCTGTTGCACCGTCGAGTGGGGTAGGATGCGGTAAGGGGATTGCGCGAGTGATCCATGTGCAAGTGTGCCTATGACCAAGCATGTGAGCCACAGGACGAGTGTCTCCGAATTGATGGGCGCGCCGGTGTTGGATGCCGGCGGACAGACGGTGGGGCATGTGCGCGAGTTTGCCGTGTCTCCGTCGCTAGATGCGAACCACGTGCAGGGACTGGTTTTACGTCTGGCAGGCACGGGCCGGGGAAAGCCGATGTCCATGGTTGCGGTGGGCGACCTGGAGCTGAGTGCGGCAGGTGGCTTGCGGATGCGTGGGCAGGCGGGGGCGACGCTAATGCCGACCGAGGAGTCGTACCTGCTACTGGAGCGCGATCTGCTGGACCAGCAGATTATCGATGTGCATGGACACAAAGTGGTGCGCGTCAACGATGTGGACCTGGTATGGGAGCCGGTGGCAGAGACGGAGACGGCTCCGAGCGGAGAAGAAGGAAGACTACAAGGGCGCGAGCTAAAGTTGCGCATCGCCGACGTGGAGGTGGGGACGCGGGGTGCGATCCGGCGGCTGCTGAAAGGACTCTCCGAGGCGACAGTAGAGCGGGTTGCCGTGCGTTTTGGGACCAGCGCAATTCCATGGGACTTTGTGGATCTGATAGACAGAGACCCGTCGCGTCGCGTGCGGCTGAAGATCGAGCAGGAGAAGTTGTCGAAGATGCATCCTTCGGATCTGGCTGACATTCTGGAGAACCTTGCACCGGCGGAGCGGCAGGCGCTGTTCAGCTCGCTGGAAGAAGGCGTGGCGGCCGAGGCGCTGGAAGAGGTTGAACCGAGAATGCAGAAATCTCTGACCGAAGCTCTGGATACGGAGCTTATGGCCGGAATTGTGGAGGAGATGGACCCGGCGGCGGCGGCGGACTTTCTGGCGGAGCTGCCCGAGGAGCGCTCGGAGGCGATCCTGGAAGAGATGGATCCGGAGGAACGCCAGGAGGTGGAGGACCTGCTAGAGTTCTCCGGCGACTCGGCGGCGGGGCAGATGACGACGGACTACATTGCGCTGCCTCAAGATGCCTATGCGGTCGATGCGGTGACGGCGCTGCGCGAGTTTGGCGACGACATCGAAACACTGACGCACATCTTTCTGGTGGATGAGAAAGAGGTGCTGCGAGGCGTTGTACCGCTGTTGAAGGCGCTACTGGCTCCCGGGGGAAGCGCTCTGGCCAGCCTGGCGGACGACCATATTGTGAGCTGCGACGTCCATGCCAGCGGGAAGAAGGTTGCGGAGCTGTTTGACAAATACAACCTGCGCGCGCTGCCGGTGGTGGACGCGGAGAAAAAGATTGCGGGCGTGATCTACGCGGAACAGGTGATTGCGCAATTGCGAGCGAACATTTAATTCAAAGATCGGCGAAACATCAGCATGGCGGGAATAAATCGGTTGGCCAAGAATCCGTTTAGCGAAGGACTGGGCGCAGAACCTGCTGTTGCGCTGCTGCTCGCGCTGCAGACGAACGTCGGGGCGGGGTGGCTATGAAGCTGTGGTGGAGGCAATGGCGACTGCGCATCTTGCTCTTCCTAGCGGTACTGGGGCCGGGAATCATTACGGCCAATGTGGACAACGACACGGGCGGCATCTTCACCTACTCGCAGGCAGGGGCAGAGTACGGCCTGCTTCTGTTGTGGACGATTCTGCCGGTGACGCTCGCGCTGATTGTGGTGCAGGAGATGTCCGCACGCATGGGCGTGGTGACGGGCAAGGGGCTGAGCGACCTGATCCGCGAGGAGTTCGGCCTGCGCATGACGTTTGTGATGATGATCCTGCTGGTCCTCGTCAACTACGGCAATGTGGTCTCGGAGTTCTCGGGCGTTGCGGCCTCGATGCAACTGTTTCACGTCAGTAAATATCTGAGCGTGCCGATCTGCGCAGCGGCTGTGTGGGTGCTGGTGGTAAAGGGCGACTACAAGAACGTGGAGAAAGTATTTCTGGTGGCGAGCGTCATCTATCTGGCCTACATCGCGGCTGGCGTGGTGAGCCATCCAGACTGGCATGAGGCGCTGAAGGCGACCATCACGCTGCCGCCGCGCTGGGTGTGGAGCGATAAGAACTACATCTTCTTAACGATTGGAGTGATCGGCACGACGATTGCGCCGTGGATGCAGTTCTATCTGCAGTCGTCGGTAGTGGACAAAGGGATCACGGTCAAGCAGTACAAAGCCTCGCGGCTGGATGTGATTGTGGGCTGCATATTCACCGATGTGGTGGCATGGTTCATAATTGTGGCATGCGCGGCGACGCTGTATGTGCATGGGATGCACGACATCAAAGATGCGGCGGATGCGGCGGGCGCGATGAAGCCGCTGGCCGGAGAGTTCGCCTACATCCTGTTTGCGGCAGGACTCTTCAATGCTTCGGTCTTCTCGGCATCAATCCTGCCGCTGTCAACCGCGTATACGGTCTGCGAGGGGATGGGCTTCGAGAGCGGACTGGACAAGAGCCTGAAGGAGGCGCCGTTCTTCTACTGGTTCTATACAGCTCTGATCGTGCTGGGCGCGGGCGTTGTGCTGTGGCCGGACTTCCCGCTTGTGCGGGTGATCATTTTGTCGCAGGTGCTGAACGGCGTACTGCTGCCGGTGATCATGATCTTCATGCTGCAACTAATCAACAAGACGGAGCTGATGGGCAAACACACCAACTCTACCTGGTTCAACTGGGTTGCGTGGGCAACGGCGGCGATTGTGATTGGGCTGTCGCTGGTGATGGTTGGTAACCAGATGCACGATACCTGGAAGCAAATGCACGGCGGATAACGCGCATCTGCTACAACAACTTGCCTTCGGCCAAGTCGCGGATGAGGTTGTGGTCGGCGGCGAGGAAGTCGTAGGAGGGCAGAGCGCTGAGTGGGGACCACTGCAGGGCATTGAAGATGTGGTTGTCCAACTCGCCGCTGAAGTGGTTTACGACAAAGAACTGAAGGTCGATGGTGGCACCGTTGCGATAGCGGTGACGGATCTGTGCGATGCGGCGGCCGATGACGGCCTGGATTCCGAGCTCCTCCTCGAGTTCGCGGACGAGTGCCTGCTCGGCAGTCTCTCCGGGTTCGATCTTGCCGCCGGGAAACTCCCATTTGAGGCTCATCGGTTGATCCGGACGGCGCTGGCAGATGAGGACTTCGGTGGCGCTGCCAGTATGGTCGACGGCTTTGCGTAGAATCAGCGCTGCTGCCACCAGCCGAACAGGTTTGCTGCTTGCGTCGCCGCGTCCGTCCAGTTTGCGAATCCGCACTTTCATGTGGGTGTGTGTCTCTCCAGCCTGGAGTCCGCCGCATTGCGGCAACTCAACCTTACTAGCTTAGACGCATTTGGCGGAAGACGAACCAGGGAAAGTACAAGAACCCGCAATGGCGCAGGACGGGGATTCCGGCCTTCAACTTCGGTTGGCCATGCTTTGATGCAACGCTCTTCCAATGGCTGGTTGGATTAATGAAGGATGACGCTGCTTCGAGGATAACGGATTACTGGGCTGCGCGGTGGGGGACCGGTGGAACACCCATACCGTTGAGCTTGCTGCGGGCCTGGGCAGCTTCGGCGGAGTTGGGAAAGCGTGTGATGAGGGCGCGCAGATCCGTGATGCCGGGCTCGCGTTTACCGGTCTCGAGGAGGGCTTGTCCCTTGTGCAGGTAGGATAAGGGGACTTTGGGGTTGTTAGGGAACTGCGTGAGTACGCGGTCATAGTCCTTGATGGCGGTGGCATACTTGCCGCTCTTGTAGTCGAGCTCGGCCAGATAGTAAATGGAGTTGCCGGCGTAGGGGTCTGTGGGAAATGAGCTGACGACCGCGGCGAACTCGGAGGAGGCAAGCGCATAGCTTGCAGCCATATAGTCGCTGAGAGCGGTTTTGTAGAGGGTGGCTGCGGAGGGTGCCCCTGGCGCTATCGCGGCCGGTGTTGTGTGGGAGGCTGGCGGAGCCACTGGGGAGCGGGAGGTTGGCGGAGAGGTGGGGAGAGGCGAGATCGTGGCAAATGATCCCTGAGAAGCGGGGGATGGTGTGCTGATGGCCATCGGAGTGCCATTGGTGGTGGGAGCGGCGCCAGTGGGCTGCGTAGGCGGAACAGAGTTATCGGTGGGCTGGGCTGAGGAGCCGGGTGCGACGGCTGGATTCGGCGGAGCGAGGTTTTGCAGGGCGGCATCGATGGACTGCTGCTGATCTTGTACGGATTTAAGTCCCTTTTCCAGGTTGTTGAGGCGCGCCTTGACCTCATCGAGCGAGTCGCTTAGGGTCTGCATCTGGGTGGAGAACTGGTCGAGCTTGGAGTTGGTGGAGTCGTGCTGGGTCGCCATCTGTTGCTGCAGCGTACTGATGGAGAGGGACATTTTGTTGACCGAGTCGGCGGTCTGCTGCACCAGGTCCTTGAGGACACCCATGCGCTCATCGTTGGACTGCTGGAGGCGGGCGACAGCTGTTTGCAGCTCCTGGATCTGGGTCTGGAGTTGGACCATGTCCTTGTTGACGGCGCGGGCCGGCGGGGCGCCGATGGCCAGAAGGATCAAGAGAACAGCCAGATTTGCAGCAAGATGTTTCGCCTGAGGCTTGACGTGCGCTGGTAGCGATGAAATATCTGTGGGCATGGATGGTTTCCCTCAGCGGCAGAAGCCGCACTCCAACGATGAGTCCGATGGCGTGGCTGAAGCCGCGCCCTTTCAAAGCAGCAATCGCTATCGGTCGAGCGAGAACTGGGCCCGGCGGTTCTGCTGCCAGCAGGACTCGGTCTCATCGGTGCAGAACTGTTTTTCCTTGCCGTAGCTGACGACGCGGATGCGCGCGGGTGCGACGCCGGCATTGACCAGCGCGGTCTTGGCGGAGTTGGCACGGTTCTCACCCAGGGCGAGGTTGTACTCCGCGGAGCCGCGGTCGTCGCAGTATCCACCGATGACGATGCGAATTTCGGGGTGGGCGACCAGGTAGGATGCGGCCTTGACTGTGGAGGCCTGCGCATCGGGCCGCAGATCGGGACTGTCATAGTCGAAATAGATGTCTGGAACATTCTCGTGGAATGCGGTCTCGGAGCCCATGTCGACGGTTGCGGTGGTATCGGCGGGGACGACGGGCGCGACCGGGATGCGCACGGTGACTCGGACGCTGGCTTCTATGGAGCCTCCATCTCCCTTAGCGGTGAGATGGAAGTTGGTGGAGGTGGCGGGCGAGACAGTTTGCGTGCCGTTGGGATTGACCGGACCAATGCTATCGATGGTGACGGTGCTGGCATCTGTGGTGCGCCAGTTGAGGACGACAGACTGGCCAACGTCGATGGCCAGGGGATCGGCGGTGAGGGTTGCAGTTGGCACAGGCGGCAGCGGCGCGGG
Source organism: Acidobacteriaceae bacterium (assembly GCA_035510935.1). GTDB lineage: Bacteria > Acidobacteriota > Terriglobia > Terriglobales > Acidobacteriaceae > Edaphobacter. Next base: position 20,514 of record DATKGA010000085.1, on the reverse strand, counting down.
CGTGGGAGCGAGGGAGTCGGGACTCACACTATTGTCTACGGCGTTTTTGTGGCAACCGGAGACGGTGGCAAGCGCGACCGCCAGCAAGATGGCGGAGCGAAGTGACCTGGGATGGAATGTCTTCGGCTGAAACGAGTGCATGTGGGTCATCGAGTTCTCCTGCGTTGCCAATGCTACTTCCAACTGCGGCTCCTATAGTCTGTGCAACTGCATAGCCAACGCTTTGTCCATTCTATGTTACTGAAAATCAAGATTTGCGCCAAAGAAGATTGTGAGACTGCCAGAATTTCCGGCGGCGAGCTATTTCCAGCTCCAATTGGGCATATCGGCCGCAGGGTCGGTGAGGGGGCGGCGCTGGGTGCCGTCGGAGAGCATGGTCCAGATGCGCGTATGATCGGCGCGGCCGTCTGCGGAGTTGGCATAGGCGATGTGGCGTCCGTCGGGCGACCAGGAGGGGAAGTCGCAACGGCCTCCGTCATGGGTGAGTTGGGTCCAATTTTTTGTGGCGACATCCATGATGTAGATGTCCTGCCCGCCGGGCGCGCCAGGGCCGTACTTGCGGTCCCAGGCGAAGGCGATGGTCTGTCCGTTGGGCGACCAGGAGGGCGAGGAGGCGTATCCCGCGTCGGTCAGCCGCCGTACATTGGAGCCGTCGGAGTCCATGATGTAGAGCTGGGGCAGGCCAGTGCGGTCGCTGATGAAGGCGATCTGCGCTCCAGTCTTGGGATTGTAGGAGGGGGAGACGTTGCCTCCGCGGAAGCTGGTGATGCGGCGACCGAGGTTTCCATTGGAGTCCGCGATCCAAATCTCGAAGGAGCCGTTTGGTGCGGCGGCGTATGCGAGTTCGTTGCCGTTGGGCGACCATGCAGGTGACTCGGAGCTGCCGGTGCCTGCGGGAAAGGCGATATAGCGATCGAGCAGCATCGAATACATCTTGAGTTGAACGCCGTATTTGCCGAAGGAACTGAAGGCGAGGCGGGTGTTATCCGGCGAGATGCGTGGGGAGATGGAGATGGTGCCGAGGTGGGTGACGGCGTGCTGGTTGGCGCCGTCGTAGTCCATGGCCCAGATCTCCTTGACGCCGGCACCCAGGACCTTAACGTAGTAGATTTTGGTTTCGGCGATGCCGGGGACCCCTCCGCCAAGGCGATAGATGATCTCGTCGGCGAAGCGGTGGGCGACCTGGCGGGCAGAGTCAGTGGAGGCTTCCTCGCTGTACTGCTTGGCGAGTACCTGGGGGTACTGAGGGTTCTTGGCATCGAAGAGGAAGCCGTTGACGACCAGCTTGCCTGCTGTGACGCCGAGCGAGCCGAAGGCGACCATGGCTGCGCTGGCGGGCGCGTTGGAGTAGCTCTGCAACTGGACATCGGAGGGCGTGCCGGGTGTGCCCGGTGGCATCAGGCTCTTGGATACGATGTCGAAGATTCCAGCCGAGGCAAGGTCGGCGTACAGAGTGGTGTCGAAGGTCTGCTTGAAGGTTGTGATCTGGGGGTCGGCGGCGGCTAGCGGTTTGAAGTCGGAGACGGCGATACGGATGGAGGCGACTCCAGAGCTGGTTCCAATAAGGACGTTGTCCTGGCCCGGGGCGGGCGGAGAGAGAAGGCCGAACGATACGGCCAGCGCCAGAATCAGGACGACCGTCAAGGATCGGGATGGGTCGGAGTGCCGGCGTAATGTGCGGGTCTTTCGGTCCATGCTCTCTATGGTAGACGGTCAAGATGAATCTTTGGTTGTAGAGGAAGAGTGGAGAACATTCTGAGTGAATGAGGGGTTGGGCTGCGGCGAACAAACTGCGGGGTTCTTCCTGCCCCGACCAGCTTGCTGGTCGGGGCAGGAAGAACCCCGTTCGCTGCGCTCAGAATGACAAGCGTCAGTGGGACTGCGCCGAGCTGACAACACTGCTCTATTGGCGGGGCAGGGTATCGAAGTAGTAGGTGACGTTGAGGTGGCTACCGGTGTAGCCATCGGGCAGGGGTCCGAAGGTTTCGATGTTGCGGACTGCTTTGAGCGCGGTGAGGTCGAGCGCGAGGTCGCCACTGCGCTGGGCGATGCGAGGGTTGGTGACCGAACCGTCGCGATCCACCTGGAAGGTGATGTAGACGCGGTGACCGGCGGCCTGGGGGTCGAGCATGTTGGTGTTCCACTGCTCGGCTACCTTCATCTTGATCTGTTCGATGTAGTAGGCGTAGCGGGTGCCGAAGGCGGCGTCGGTGCTGACGCTGACGGTTCCAGCTTTGGTTTGGGTGGCGCTCATAGCGACATTGAGTCCGGTGGCCTCGCCGGTCTGCACCTGATTGGGATTGACCTGGGTGGGCTGAGGATGGAGCGGCGGCGCCGGTGTGGCCTGGTCGGCGGTCTTGAGCGGCTTGACGGACTTGGTGGGGATGGCGATGGCGTCGGGTTGGGGAACTTCCACGGCCTTTGCTTTGGAGGTGATGGGCGCGGGCGAGGGCGAGTCGGTGGCAAGAACGTTGTTGGGGTCCATGGGCTGTTTGGGCGGTAGCGGAACATCGGCGACCATGGTGGCCTGGATTGCGCCGGATGAGGCACCGGCTTCGCCCCAGTTCTGGCCGGAGTGGAGGAGCCATGCCCAACCGAGGAGCAGAGCGGCTAGTGCGATGTGGAAGAGGACCGAGCCGGCGAACCCGCCACCAAGACGGTGGTCGCCGTGTGTGATGTCAAGGGCGCGGGTTGAGATCTGAGTTTCCATGGATGGGGGTTCTTGGAGCAAATGAAAATGCGGGGATTCTTCGCTGCGCTCAGAATGACAAACACTATAGGGGCTGCATACTACGTTCTCCCGTCCTATCAAAAAACCTACTTTGCTGCGGTTGTATCCGTTGGGGTATTTTCCAGCGGCTGGGTGACGATGCTGATGTTGGTGATGCCTGCCCGTTTGACAGCGTCCATGACGGATGCGAAAGCGCCGAAGGGAACTTTCTCATCGGCGCGGAGGTAGATGACGCGTTTGGCCGGATCGTCCCTGGCGTTGCTCTTTAGACTGGCGGTAAGCTCGGTGAGGGTTGTGGGAAGGTCAGGGCCTCCGGTCTGGAGGAAGACTTTCTGGTCCTTGTCGATTGTGACGACGGTACGCTGCTCGGTGAGCTGGTTGACGGTGCGGGTGTGGGGCACGGCGACGTTGATTCCGGATTGCAGTACCGGCGCGGTGATCATGAAGATGATGAGAAGCACCAGTACGACGTCGACCAGCGGCGTAATGTTGATATCGGCCAGCGCGGTTTGGGTGCGTGTCTGGCCTCCGCTTCTGGTGGAGAAGGCCATGGTTAAAACGTCCTCGGGCGGGGCTGTGCGGCGACATTGTCGGGAGGCGGGGGCGGAGCGAGCAGGGCGGCGTTCTCGATGGCGTTCAGCAATTCGCGGCCGAAGTCGTCCATGCGGGAGGCAAAATCGCGCAACTGCGAGGTGAGCTGGTTGTAACCCACCAGCGCGGGGATGGCGACGGCCAGGCCGGCGGCGGTGGTGATCAGCGCCTCCGAGATGCCGGGCGCAACGGAACGAAGGGTTGCCGCGCCGGAGGTTCCGAGTCCGTGAAAGGCATCGATGATGCCCCATACGGTGCCGAATAGGCCGACGAAGGTGGCGCCGTTGGCGATGGTGGCGAGCCAGGTCATGTGCGACTCCATAGCGGTGAGGGCCTCGGAGGACGCGGTCTGGGCGGCGCGCTCGAGGGCGATGGGGTTGCGCGGAGTTCCTCGTCCACCGCTCTGGCGCTGGTACTCGTCGTTGATCTCGTTGAAGACGGAGACCAGCGGGCTGGGCCGGAAGTTAGCGGCTACGGAGGCGATCTCGGAGAGGCGTCCGGACTTGCGGAAGGCGCGCAAAAAGCTCTGGCTCTGACGACGCGCGCGGCCGAAGCGACTCCACTTGGAGAGCATGATGGCCCAGGAACAGATGCTGGCAATGAGCAGAATGATGAGGACAGCGAAGGCGATGGAGCCGGAGTTGCGAACCATCTCCCAGATGGCGTTGCTGGAGGCGGTAACCGGCGGTCCTGTAGCGTCCTCCTGAAAGAAGATGAGTGCAAGGGTGAGTGACGAGGCTATAGTAGGCAAAATCATTAGCTCTATTGTAAGGCGTGGGGAGAGGAGGAGGTGGCTGGCGCGCGTATCCGGAAAGGTTCGAGAAATATCTTGATCCATTGCAACCTGCGATCTAGATTATTGGGGATTGTATGAAGTCACTTGGAGGCGACGTGAACTACATGAGGGATTCGTGCGGGGACACTGGGCTGGCTGGTTGGAGTTGGCGTGGAGTTGGATTTGCGCTGGTGATATTGCTGACACTGGCAGGAGCGACTTGGGCCCAGGGGCGTGGGCAGGGCGGGATGCAGGGCGGAGGACAGGGGCGGGGGATGGGCGGGATGCAGGCTGGACCTCAGGCAGGGGCGCAGGCACCGATGCAGATCCTTCCACCGCCGAGTGGCGGGACAGCGGAAAATCCTTCCGGGCTACCGCGCGCCATGGGGAGTGACACCCTCACCCAGGCTTTGCAGCGGATGCTGATAGCAACGATGGCAGTGAATGCGAAGAATGAACCATTGACTCCGTTGCACCTGCGATACGAGCTGAAGATGACGGACTACAAGAATAAGGAACATAGTGGGACCTACGAGACGTGGATCAGCAAAGACGGGGTGCGCACCGCGATCCATACAGACGCCTACGACGACAGCGATCTGACGAAGGGCGACAGCGTATGGGCGATCGAAAAAGGTCTGCGGCCTCTGCGCATCATGGAATTTGCGGAAGTACACGAGATGTATCGCACTGTGTTGTTGACTGCCATGCGCGGAGATCAAAAGATGAAGGAGCGCACGGTGGATGGCGCTTCGCTGATGTGCGGCGGGGAGGATGATCGAGGTACTGTGTGCTTCGACCCTGCGACCGGATATGTCTCGCTGGTCATCAAGGACGAAGAAAAAGTGGCGTACGAGGGCTGGAAGCAGGTGGGCCCGCTGCACATAGCTACCACTGTCCATAAGACCTATGGGAAACATGAACTCTTAGAGGCGAAGCTGACGGACGCTTCGGTTGATGTAACGACGGATGCACTTGCCGTTCCGGCTGGGGCAACCGAAGAGCCCGCAGGGACGAAGATCGATGAGCAGCGAGGGATCGTGTTCCGTACAGAAGCGCACCCATACCTGCCTATGAATATGAGGAAGCCAGGTGGGCCGCAGCCCACTCCGTATAACGCCAGCGGCCAGGCTCAACTGAGAGTTTGGGTGGATGAAAAGGGGATGGTGTCTAAGGCAGTGGTTGAGGATGCCGACGATAAAGAAGCCGCGGACGCAGGCTACTCTCGGGCGACGTTGTTGGAATTTATTCCAAACGTGGAGAATGGCCACCCTGCCAGTTTTGAAACCAGCTACTATATGCGCTCGATGGGCGGCGGTGGCGGCGGCGGAATGCGGATGGGGGGGAGAGGTGGCGGCGGTGGAATGGGTGAGGGTGGCGGCGGCGGCGGAATGGGTGAAGGCGGCGGCGGTGAAGCGCCAGGAGGGCAGGGAGCACCGGGAGGGATGTGAAGCAAATGCGTGATGGAGATAGGGCAGCTCAGGCTGCGATGGATCGCCCGGATTGCGCTGACGTGCTAGGCTTTTCGCATCGGGATTGAGTTAAGTGCGGCGAGGCACGAGCGGATATGCTTCTGGAGCTGCGGGCGGAGAACTATGCGGTGATCGACCAGGCGGTGGCCAGCTTTGGGCCGGGGTTGAACCTGCTGACCGGCGAGACTGGGGCGGGAAAGTCGATCCTGATCGATGCGCTGGCTCTGCTTCTCGGCGGGAAGGCTTCCAGCGATGTTGTCCGGCATGGCGCGGAGAAGGCGGTGCTGGGATGCGTATTTGAAGGGACGCAAGGGGCTGCGGCGATCCTGGAGGCGAACGGGATCGACGCGGGGGCGTTCAGCGACGACATTCTGCTGCGGCGGGAGATTGCAGCGGGAGGCAAGGGGCGGGTCTTCGTCAACAACCAGCCGGCAACGGTGGCGGTGCTGCGCGAGCTGGCTCCGGAGTTGGGGCTGATTCATTCGCAGGGCGAGACGCTGGGCTCGTTCGACCAGGCGCAGCAGCGAGGGCTGCTGGACCGCTTCGGAGGGGTTGCGGCGGACGATGCAGAAGCGGCGTTTACGGCCTGGCGTACGACAACGGAGCGGCTTGGGGAGCTGCAGGCGTCCGAGCAGGACAGGATGCGCATGGCCGATCTGTGGAGATTCCAGACGCGGGAGATTGCCGACGCGCAGCTGACGACCGAGGACGAGGACGCGCAGTTGGAGGCGGAGAAGCGCGTGCTGGCCAATGCGGAAAAACTGTTTACGGCGGCGCGAAGCGCGTACGAGATGCTGTATGAGCAAGAGGGCGCAGCCGAGGCCACGCTGACGGCGGCGCTGAGGCATGTGGAGGAGCTGGCGAAGTTCGACTCGCGGTTCGCTGAACCGGTACTGCAGCTTGCAGCGGCCAAGGCGGCGGTGGAGGATGTGAGCGCGGAGGTGCGGGAGTTTGCGGAGAAGGTGCATGCATCGCCGGAGCGGCTGGCGGAGATTGAGGACAGGCTGGCGGCGCTGGATCGGCTGAAGCGGAAGTACGGCAAGACGCTGGCTGAGGTGATGCGCTTCGGCGAGGAGGCGGCGCGGCGGCTGGCCGAGGTGGAAAACCGCGACGAGCTGCTGGCAGAGTTGCGGGTTCGGCAGGAGCGTGATGCGGCGGCGTATCGCGCTGCGGCTACAAAGTTGACGGCGGATCGGACGGCGGCTGCAGCGCGGTTGGAGAAGCTGGCGACGGCGGAGATCAACGACCTGGCGATGACGGTGCGGTTCAAGGTGCAGGTGACGGCTGTGGATGAGGCTGCGAACTGGACAGCTCATGGGTGGGACCGGATCGAGTGCCTGATCACGACCAATGCGGGTGAGCCACTGAAGCCGCTAGACCAGATTGCGTCGGGCGGAGAGATGTCTCGCGTTCTGTTGGCGTTGAAGGTGACGGTGGAGGAAAGTTTTGCCGCTGCCGTGGCGGGGCATAGTAAGAAAAAAGCTGATTCCTCCAAGCCGCGGGCGCAGTTACCGACTCCGCGGATGCTGGTGTTTGACGAGATTGACATTGGGATCGGCGGGCGGGCGGCGGAGGCGGTGGGGCAGAAGCTGAAGGCGCTGGCAAAGCGGCAGCAGGTTGTGTGCATCACACATCTGCCGCAGATTGCAGCGTTCGCCGACCAGCATTTTCTGATTGAGAAGACGGACAAGGGCGGACGGACGCGCACCAGCGTGCGCCGGATGGAGGAAGGAGAACGCGCGCAGGAGATTGCGCGGATGCTCTCCGGGGCGAAGTTGACGGAGAGCAGCCTGGAGCACGCTCGGAGCCTGTTGAAGTCGAGCCGGTAGTGGAGTGCTTCCCCGGCGGGTTGTCTGCGCCGGTTCTGGTCTCGCTGGTCTATCTTGCTGGTCTATCTCGTCAATCCATTGTGGTACCCCCTCCCCCCCCCTCCCCCCTGGAGGGGGAACCCTTGTAAGACAATCATTCTATTGCTGTTAGTTTCTAAAATATCTGGAATCAGAGAATTTGATAAGTTATTTGGAATCAGAGGGTTACGAAATATGTGCCGGTAGAATGCCAGTAAATGGTTGATTCTGAATAATTTGTGGATAAAAATTTCAAAATCATGGAGTTGCGGGTGAAAAATGCGGGTTTGGCGGGGTTGGGAGTGTTCAAGCTTTACACAGATTATGGATAAAATCCCTGTTTGCTATGGGTAATTCGATTGAGAAAGAGCGCGGTTGAGCCGGATGCTTTTGATCTATTAAGTTAATTCTACCAAGCGGGGCATAACTACTATGCCAAGTATTTTGCAGGTGGAAGTGGTTGGTGGGGTTTGGGTTAGGAGGATTTTGGGGCGACGAGGGGGTTGACAGGAAAAACAGTGGTAAGTGGGCAACAGCAAGAAGCAGATTCCTCCGCTGCGCTGTGGAATGACAAACAGAGAGAACAAATGCGGGGATTCTTCGCTTCGCTCAGAATGACGGCAAGAACGGGCAACGGCGTCGTTTGCTGCCGCAAACGATACCCCACCCTGCCACGATGAAACCGTGTCGAGGATGGGGCACCCGAACTCCCACATTGCCCGGCGATGAAACCGCCGGTCGAGGATGGGGCACACGAACTCCCACACTGCCCGGCGATGAAACCGTGTCGAGGATGGGGCACCCGAACTCCCACCCTTTCGCAAAGACGTGAAAGGATGGGGCACCCAGTTGTGCGAGGCGGCGAATCTGGCGAGAGTTCAAGCGATCTGCGGCTGCCCGTTCACAATCACATTCTCGAACTTGAGATCTTTGACACCGGTCGCCGAGAGCTTGTCCTGTTTCAACACTACGTCGAGATCCTTGAAGAGAATGTCGCTGATCTCGGTTTGACCAGGGTTTGGCCGGATGGTGCCGAACGCTGTGTAATTGCCCTTGATGCCGATGAAGTTCAGGTTGCGCGCCACAGACTGCGGCGGCGCTTCGCCTTGCAGATCCACAAACTGCGACCATGGCTGCATAGCGATGATCTCGGGGGCCATGGCTTCCGAGGTGATGTTGCGGAAGGTGATGTCCTCGTAGTGCTGCGGCGTGTCCGGCCGCATCTTCACGGTGGCGATCCTGACACTGCCGGTGATCCTGCAATTCTCCACCACCACATCGCGAACGATGGTGGCCTCGCTGCCGAGCGTCAGCACGCCGCCGCCGCGCTTATAGACGCAGTTGCTGATGCGGATGTGTTCTACCGGCGGACTGTCCTTGTCCTGCATGGCGTGGGGTCCCTTGGAGCCTTTGCAGGCGATGCAATCGTCGGTAACGGAGAAAGTGCAGCCGTCGACGGTGACGTTCCGTGAACTGTCTATGTCGATTCCATCGGTGCTGGGCGCCTGTTTGTAGTCGTCCGGCACCTGGAAACGCGCGTTGCTGACGGACACTCCGTCGCAGTTGTAGAGATGGAGATTCCAGAACTGCGAATCCTTGAAGGTAATGCCCTCGACCTTTACGTTGTGCGAACTTTCAATGATTGCCAGGCGAGCGCGGGGGACGCCTATATTGGGAAAGTTCCTGCCTGCCGGCGACGCGTTGCGCATCTTCCAGAACAACTCCCATATGGGCTTGCCGGCTCCATCGAGCGTGCCCTCGCCGGTGAGTTGGAAGCCATCGCAGTTCTTCGCGTTGATCAGCCCCGGATTGAATTTCTCCTCAAAGTGGCCTTCGATGCGGGTGCGCTGGACGGGAAAATTCGCCAGGTCGGTCGAGCACTGCAGCACCGCGCCTGCCTGGAGCTGAAGATTCACCTTTGGCTTGAAGAACAGGGCGCCGCTGACGAAGGTGCCCTGGGGAACCACGACCGTTCCTCCGCGGCGCGATGCCAGATGATCGATCGCCGACTGGATGGCCTTGGTGTTTAGCGTGGCACTGTCAGCCCGAGCGCCGAATTTAGTAATCAGGGCTTCCTCAGGAGCCGCTGCATCGGCCATCCACGCAGACCCCAGGAAGGGAGCTGTAAGAAACAACGACATAAACCGGCGACGTGCAATCGGATGAAGGTACATAAATCTCCTCTTTGCGACAGATAAAGATGCTACAGCAACGCGCGTGCTGATGCAGTCGAACTGGCCGGTGAATTAGACCACGAACCCGCAGGTGAGCCGCTTTCGGGAATGCAGTGCACGCAAAACGGGGTTATCGGTAGATTCCTTCGCCCCTGATTTCAAACTGAGCCACTGCCCGGCACCACGGGAGTCATTTATTTTGTTCCGGCGATGGGATAGCCCTGCCAGATATATTCGAGGGCTTCGGAGATGGTTTGGATGTGGGTGGCGCGGTCGGTGTGTCCGGCGTTGCGGGAGAAGACGAACTGGTAGTGGTATTTCCTGGCGGCGAGGACCCTGGCCATGTTCTCGTTGGCGACGACCCCGTCGTGCATGTTGTCGTGCAGGGCGTTCATGTTGAGGTTGTCGCGGTCGCCGACCTCCATCCAGATGCGCAGGGGCTTGGCGGGCGAGTTGGGGATGAGGTGGGCATGAAGCTCCCAGGCTCCACCGGGGGTCGCATCGTTGTGCGGCCACTGCTGGTTGACGTAGGTTCCGGAGAAGGTGGCAACGCGGTGGTACCACTCTGGGTGATACCAGGCCATGATCATGGCGCAGGAGCCTCCGGAGCTGCCGCCCATGGTTGCGCGGCCGTTGGGATCGGTGGTGAGTTTGACGTTGGCGGTCTTCTCGGCGAGGGGGAGGACTTCTTTTTCGACGAACTCGGCGTAGAGGCCGGACATGGTGTCGTACTCCAGACCGCGCTCGCTGCCCTGGGCGTCTCCGCTGCCGTTGCCGATGGAGATGGCGATCATCACGGGAACGCGGTGCTGGGCGATGAGGTTGTCGAGGACGGTGAAGAGGCCGCGGTCGATGCCGTCGGCCCCGACGATGAAGGGCGCGGCGGTTCCGGGGACGTACTGCTTCGGGACGTAGACTGCGACATGGCGGGTGTAGGGCGCGGGATGGCTGGTGGTGACGATCATGCGCGTAGGATCGGCGGGGTCCGCGGTGCCGAGGGTGCCGGGTTGGCGCGCGATGCCGGGATAGATTTTGCTGTCGGCCGAACTCATGGTGAACTCAAAGACGGCTCCCTGAGGAACGCCGGGCTGCACGGTCGTCTCCGGCGCGGGCTTGTGGGTGGGGCCGATGATGAAGTTGCCGTCTACCGTGGCGGGAGGGACGGCGCCATCGGGGAGCTCGGTAGCCGTGACGAAGCCGGGAGCGTGTGGGTCGCGGACGGGCAACTCCGATGCCGTTGGGCGATGCGGCAGAGGCGGGGCTGGGGTTGTTGCGGTGGGCGGGGTTGGCTGGGCGGTGGGTGCCTGGGCCGTTGCGGAAGCTGAGGCGAAGGTGAGAGTTAACAGGAACGGGATGGTGAGAAAGCGGGACATTAGGGGTCTCCTCGAAGTTGGCCGGACTGGGGCGACGTTCTGGAATTAAATAGCATCCCACTGTGAGAGATAGCGAGTAGAATCTTCGCACTCCTGGAAGATCGGAGCTGGATCGTTTTGAGGAGGCACTATGTCAACCACCCCTGTTCCAGTGAAATGCGCCCATATGGCATGTAGCTGCATGGCCCCCGCAGGCAAGAAATATTGTTCGACGCACTGCGAGGATACAAAGAGCCTGACAACGCTGGCGTGCCATTGCGGACACGTTGGATGCGACGAGAAGGCAGTCGCAGCATAAATCGGGAGCGAAGAAGACGGAAGACAGGGCGGAGTTGGTGGCTTCAAGCTTCGCGGGCATGGTTATCCGTCTAGTTTCTAACGCATGGCGCGCCTGAGGGAAGTTCTGTCGCAGAGGGGATGGGGGAACAGCCACTACCGAATCTCTTCGGGAATGACAAACCGAGGGCAAGACACGGTATACTGTGACCTGTGACTACAACCACACTGGACTCACCCAACCTGGAGCAGAGCGGCACGGAGGTCCCCATCAAGCGGGTACTCCTTTTGAAGCCACGGGGCTTCTGCGCGGGAGTCGTGCGCGCCATCGACATTGTGCAGATTGCGCTGGAGACGTTCGGCGCCCCGATCTACGTGCGCAAGGAGATCGTGCATAACAGCTATGTTGTGACCGACCTTGCGAAGAAGGGGGCGATCTTTGTCAACGAGCTGGACGAGGTGCCTGAGGGTGCACGGGTGATCTACTCGGCGCATGGCGTATCGCCGGCGGTGCGAGAGCACGCGAAGGAGCGGAAGCTGAAGGTGGTGGACGCAACCTGCCCGTTGGTGACGAAGGTGCATCTGGAGGCGGTGAAGTTCTCGCGTGATGGCTACTCGCTGGTATTGGTGGGTCATCGCGACCACGAAGAGGTGGAGGGGACACAGGGCGAGGCGCCGGATGTGACCCAGGTGGTGTCGACCGTGGAAGAGGTGGCCGAACTGGTGGTACCGGACCCCAACAAGGTTGCGTATCTGACCCAGACGACACTGTCCCTGGACGAGGCGCGCTACATGATCGACGCGCTGAAGAGGAAATTTCCCAATATCATCGGGCCACATGCCCAGGACATCTGCTATGCGACGGAGAACCGTCAGGTTGCGGTAAAGAACGTGGCCCACGGCGCGGACCTGGTGCTGGTAGTGGGATCGAAGAACAGCTCCAACTCGAACCGGCTGGTGGAGGTATCGAAGAACCTGCACACCAACTCCTACCTGATCGATTCGGCGGACGCGATCCAGACGGAATGGCTTGTGGGCGTGAATACAGTTGCCGTGACGGCAGGCGCCTCCGCTCCCGAGGTTGTGGTGCAGCATGTGGTTGATTATCTGCAGGAGATGGGGTATGGGTCGGTTGATGAGGTTGAGGTGATGCCAGAAAATGTGCGCTTCGGACTACCGCCGGAGATTGTGCAGGCGATTGCGTCAGCCCCGCCGGTCCAGCTATAAAGCGCAATCTACGAAGGCCGGTTTTCAGAGAAGCCCGCGAGTTGCAATTGCACGGAGCCAGGCAAAGAACGAACCAGATTCTGGTGATCCAGAGAGATAGAAATCGATGAGTTCAACTTCAGGGAATCCGAAGGCGGCGCCTGCAATGCCCGCGCGGCCGCGCTATGGCCGGATGGACCTAGGTCTGGACCAGGTCTCTGAAGGCATACTGCGGTCTACTGAGTGGCTGCTTGGGCAGCAGTACACGGATGGCTATTGGTGCGGCGAGCTGGAAGCCGACTCGATGCTGGAGTCGGACTACATTTTTCTGCACACCATGCTGGGGACGGGCGACCGAGGCAAGATGGAGCGCGCGGTCAACGAGATTTTGCGCCACCAGAATGCGGACGGCGGATGGAGCATCTATCCCAATGGGCCGTCGAACATCTCGCTTGGGGTGAAGGCGTACCTGGCGTTGAAACTGATGGGCTGGTCGGCAGACAACCCGGTTCTGGTGAAGGCACGGGAGTGGATTCTGGCCCACGGCGGCGTGACCGAGGTGAATACCTTTACCAAGATCTACCTGTGCACGCTGGGGCAGTATGACTACAACGCTGTGCCCGCGGTGCCACCGGAGATCATACTTTTCCCCAATTGGTTTTACTTCAACATCTACGAGATCTCGGCGTGGTCGCGCGCGATCCTGGTGCCACTTTCCGTGGCATATGCCAATAAGCCGTTCAAGAAGATTCCTCCGGAGCAGGGGATCGACGAACTGTTTGTGGGCGGACGCAAGACTGCTGATCTTCACCTGAAGTGGGACCGCAAGCATCCCATCGGGTGGCGCAACTTTTTTCTAGCGGTGGACCGGATCACCCACTGGTTCGAGCGGATACACATTCGGCCACTGCGCAAGATGGCGCTGAAGAGGGCGGAGAAGTGGCTTTTGGAACGCTTCGAGATGTCGGACGGGTTGGGCGCGATCTATCCCGCGATGCTGAATGCGATTGTGGCCCTGGCGTGCCTGGGGTATACCCAGGACGACCCGCAGTTCATCCGCGCGATGGACGAGTTTGAGCGGCTGGGTATCGACAACCCCAACGGACAGCCGGAGTATCCCACACCAACCTTCCGCATGCAGCCTTGCAGCTCGCCGGTGTGGGACACGGCGCAGGCGGTGTACGTGCTGGGCGAGGCAGGAGTAGCCAAGAACGATCCCAGGCTGCTGAAGGCGGCGGACTGGCTGCTCTCCAAAGAGGTACGGCACAAGGGCGACTGGGCGAAGAGCATCAAGGATGTAGCCCCGGGCGGCTGGTACTTCGAGTTCAACAATGAGTTTTACCCGGACGTGGACGATTCCGCGCAGGTGTTGCTGGCACTGAACCACGTGCGCAATCCGAGGGAACGCTATCAACATGAGGTTTGCGATCGCGCGTTGGACTGGATCTTTGCGATGCAGTGCAAAAACGGTGGATGGGCGAGCTTTGACCGCGACAATACGAAGATGATCTTCCAGTACATACCGTTTGCCGACCACAACGCGATGCTGGACCCGCCGACGGTGGACATCACGGGGCGGATTCTGGAGATGCTGGCAAGCTACGGCTACACCCGGCGCGACAAACGCGTGGAGCGGGCGGTGCAGTTTGTGCTGGCGGAGCAGGAGCCTGACGGAAGCTGGTTCGGGCGCTGGGGCGTCAATTATCTGTACGGAACGTTTTTAGTGCTGCGGGGGCTGGAAGCGATGGGCATATGGTGCCACGAGCCGCCCATTGTGCAGGCGGCGGAGTGGATTCGCATGGTGCAGAACGCGGACGGAGGATGGGGCGAGACCTGCGAGAGTTACGACGATCCTGGGCAGCGCGGCATAGGACCAAGCACACCGTCGCAGACTGCATGGGCGGTGCTGGGGCTGCTGGCGGCGGGCGATACACGCTCGGACTCGGTGGCCAAGGGAATCCGCTGGCTGGTGTCGAAGCAGTTGCCGAACGGAACATGGGACGAGTCGGCCGAAGGACGCAACGGCGAGGCAATTTATACAGGTACGGGATTTCCCCGCGTCTTCTACCTGGCGTACCACCTGTATCGCGACTACTTCCCACTGCTGGCATTAACCACTTACAAGCGTGTAATGGAGCGTGAGGTTGGGGCTGCATAGGGTGAGTGGTACGGAGTGAGTTGTGGGGCCTGGTGGGTGTATGTGTAAACATGAACAAGGAGAACTCTGAATGGCAGTGCCTATCTCACAAGCCTGGACCGTCGCAACCTACGTGCTGAAGCAGAAGCTGAAGGGGCGCAAGCAGTATCCTCTGGTGCTGATGCTGGAGCCTCTGTTTCGCTGCAACCTGGCCTGTGCCGGGTGCGGGAAGATCCAGTATCCGGCGCACATTCTGAAGGCGGAGCTGACACCGGAGGAGTGCTTCCGCGCGGCGGAGGAGTGTGGCGCGCCGATGGTCTCCATCCCCGGCGGCGAGCCGCTGCTGCACCCGCAGATGCCTGAAATCGTTGCCGGTTTAGTCGCGCGCAAGAAGTACGTCTACATGTGCACCAACGCACTGTTGCTGAAAGAGAAGCTGCACCTGTTCACACCGAGCAAGTACCTGTCGTTCAGCGTGCATGTGGATGGACAGCGCGAGCACCACGACTTCAGCGTGTGCCGCGAAGGTGGATACGACATCGCGATGGAAGGCGTGCGTGCGGCGGTGGCGGCAGGGTTCCGAGTGACGACCAATACGACGTTGTTTGACGGGGCCGACCCGGTGAGCGTGCGCGCGCATTTTGACGAGATGATGGCGGCGGGCGTGGAGAGCATGATGGTGTCGCCGGGTTACACCTACGACAAGGCGCCGGACCAGAACCACTTTCTGGGCAAGGCGCGGTCGCGCAGGTTATTTCGCGCGATCCTGTCAAACCGCAAGAAGAGTTGGGAGTTCAATACGCATCCGCTGTTTTCGGAGTACTTGATGGGCAAGCGGAACTTTGAGTGCACGCCGTGGGGGATGCCGACCTATTCGATCTTCGGATGGCAGAAGCCTTGTTATCTGCTGCAGGACGGCTACGCCGACACCTTTCAGGAGTTGCTGGACTCGGTGGAATGGCAGAACTACGGCGCCAAGAGCGGGAACCCGAAGTGCGCCAACTGCATGGTGCACTCCGGACACGAGGCTTCGGCGGTGGACTATAACTTCAGCTCGCTGACGGGATTTTTGGTGACGGCGAAGAAGTATATTTTCCCCTCGCTATACAAGGACGAGAATGCGCTGAAGCTGCTGAACGAGTGGCCCAAGGCGCAGCACGGGCCGCTGGTGCAGATTGCGGATGCGATGGAACCGGCGGCGGAGTTGCAGGGGGTTTCGCGTGAGTAGCATGACGCAGGAGGCAGCAAAGACAGCGCAGATGCGCGCCGACGAGATGGAGATTGCGGCGGGACGTGAGCGCGAGCAGCTTGAGGGCTGGGTTCCTGAACTGGCCAGCGAAGACGAGGTGCGCGAGGCGCTGGAAAAGGCCTTTGACTATCGCGGCGACATTACGCTGACGCGCAAGGACGGCAGCCAAGTGCAGGGCTATCTGTACGATCGCCGCACGGGCGCTACGCTGGCCGAGTCGCTGGTGCGGATCATGCCGAGCAATGGTGCGAGCCGGGTCAGTATTAACTACTCGGAGATTGCGGCGCTGGCATTTACCGGGCGCGACAATGCCGCGGGCAAGACGTTTGACGCATGGGTGAAGAAGTACTGGGAGAAGAAGGCGGCGGGGGAAAAAAATATTCAGATCGAACCGGAGAAGCTGGACTAGCACTTCGTGCCGTTCTCGACGCTTCGCGTGAAAACCCAATGAAAGTTTTTCTAACGGGATCAACGGGTTTTGTTGGCAGTCATGTGGCGCGGGCCTATGCGGACGCCGGGGCGGAGCTGCGCCTGCTGACGCGCTCGACCAGCAGGCTGGCGGCGATTGAAGGACTCGCCGCTGAAGTCGTCGTCGGCGACCTGCGGCAGCCGGAGTCGCTGCGAACAGCCATGCGAGGGTGCGATGCGCTGGTGCATGTGGCGGCGGACTACAGGCTGTGGGTGCGCGATCCGAAGGAGATGTACGCGGCCAATGTGGATGGCACGCGAGCGCTGCTGCGGCTGGCGCGCGAGGAGGGCGTGGCAAAGGTGGTCTATACCTCGAGCGTGGCGACCATGGGCTTCAAGATGGACGGCACGATTGTGGATGAGGATACGCCGGTCTCGCTGGACGAGATGATTGGGCCCTATAAGCGGTCGAAGTTCATGGCTGAGCAGGAGGCGATCCATGCGGCGCGCGCGGGTCAGTATGTGATGATCCTGAATCCGACGACGCCGATTGGCGCAGGGGACGCCAAGCCTACTCCGACGGGGCGGATCGTGGTGGACTTTCTGAATCGCAAGTTTCCCGCGTATGTGGATACGGGACTGAACCTGGTGGACGTCTCGGAGGTGGCGCGGATGCATGTGGTGGCGCTGGAGCGTGGAACTCCCGGTGAGCGCTACATACTGGGCGGAGAAAACCTTTCGCTGAAACAGATACTGGACCGGATGTCTGCAATCACGGGGCTGCCTTCGCCGAAGATGAAGGTGCCGCACGCGGTGGCGCTGACGTTTGCGTTCTTCGACGAGACGATTACGGGCAGGCTGCTGGGCAAGGAGCCGCGCGCGACTGTGCAAGAGGTGCGGATGTCTCGCAAGCAGATGTTTGCGCTGTCGGCGAAGGCGGAGCGCGATCTGGGATTCCGTGTGCTGCCGGTGTACAACGCATTGCGCGCCGCGATTGAGTGGTTCGTGGCGAATGGCTACGCTCCGCGGCTGGCTGGCGATACACAGGGCGGGCTGCGATGAGGATTGGAATAATTGCCGCGCTGCCGGGGGAGTTGAAGCCTCTGGTGAAGGGGTGGAAGCGCGTACCGACGCGGCAGCAACATGTTGCCAAGTGGACACAGGATGCTGGTTGCGACAGATGGATTGCTGTCTGTGCCGGGATGGGCAGCGAAGCTGCAACGCGAGCCTTTGTGCAGGCAGAGGCCGACGGCCCGATGGATATGGCACTGTCGATTGGCTGGGCCGGCGCATTGCGTGAAGAAGGATATCCGGGTGAGTTTCACATTCCGAATATTGTGGTGGATGGGCAGACCGGGGAGAGATTTACGCTGGCCGAGCGCAAGAAGCCGGTAGTGCTGGTGACCACGGCGCAGGTGGCGAATGAAGCGGAGAAGCGGCGGCTGGCGGAGACCTACGGCGGCATGCTTGTGGATATGGAATCCGCGACCATTGCGCGACTGGCACAGATGCGTGGCATTCCACTTTGCTGCATGAAGATCGTTACGGATGGAGTGACCGCGAAGTTACCAAACCTGAATTTATTTATCAATGCAATGGGACAGATGAAGATGGCGAAATTGATTGGGTATGTGCTTCTGCATCCCGGCTATTGGCCTGGGTTAATTCGTCTGGGCAGGGCAAGTGCGAGCGGGGCGAATTATTTAGCTTCCGCAATTCTTCCCTTGCTCCTTCATGACAAACCACGCGACTTGTATGACATTATTCGAACAGGTGCTATTCCAGATTGATGAGCGAAACCAATAACAACATTGCCAAGACGATGCGGGCGGCTGTGTATCGAGGGGTGAACGACGTGCGGGTTGAGACCGTGCCGGTGCCAGTGAACGCCGACGGAACGATTGGAGCGGGCGAAGTACTGGTGCGCATCGATACCTGCGGCATCTGCGGGACGGACCTGAAGAAGATCCATTCGGGATCGCACACGGCGCCGCGCATCTTTGGGCATGAGATGGCGGGAACGATTGCGATGGTGGGCACGGGCGTGGATCACTTTGCGATCGGCGACCGCGTGATGGCGTATCACCATATTCCGTGCGGCCAGTGCTACTACTGCCGCAAGCAGACCTACGCGCAGTGCGAGACGTACAAGAAGGTGGGATGCACGGCGGGCTTCGCGGCGGCGGGCGGTGGGTTCGCGGAGTATATCCGGGTGATGGACTGGATCGTGGGACAGGAGGGGAAGAGTTCGGGGCTGATTAAGGTTCCCGACGACATCCCGTTGGAGCAGGCGTCGTTTATCGAGCCGGTGAATACCTGCATCAAGGCGGTTCGGCTGCTGGGATTGCAGGCGGATGAGACGGTGCTGGTGATGGGACAGGGGCCGATTGGGATTCTGCTGGCGGCGCTGGCGCGCCGGACCGGGGCGACGGTGCTGACCAGCGATCTGTATGTGGAGCGGCACGCGATTGCGGCGAAGTTCGGTCTCGATCGGCCTCTAGATGCGCGGGGCGATGTGGTGGCAGCAGCGAAGGGGGCCACAGAGGGTCGGGGCGCGGATGTGGCGCTGGTAGCGGTGGGCGCGGACGCGCTGATCCGCACGGCGATGGAGGCGATCCGACCGGGCGGCCGTGTGATGCTGTTTGCGTCGACGCAGCACGGCGAGACGCCGTTCGATCCAGCGGCGGTGTGCATGGACGAGAAGACGCTGATGGGGTCGTATTCGTCGGCGGTGACGATGAATGACGCGGTGGCGCGGCTGGTGTTCGAAGGTTATCGCGACGGGAGTTTCGACCTGACGCAGCTGGTGTCGCACCGGTTTTCGCTGGAGGATGCGGTTGCGGCGATCGACCTGGCATCACACCCGCAGGCCGACTCGATGAAGATCGTGATCAAGCCGTAACTCTACCCCTATTGAAATGTTGCATTGACTCGCGTTCTCCAGCGTGGAATGATTCCCGCGGACATAAAATGTTACGAGATGAAACCATGAAAACAATTTGCTCCTTGTGTGCGGCCCTATGCCTGATGGGCCTGGCCGGTGCTTCGCCGTACTCCCTCGGCCAGGATTCCCGGCCCAATTCCGCCGCGGCAGGTCCAAGCAAACAGTTTGTTGCGCCAGCTCGCCTTATCAAGCGGACCGATCCGATCTATCCTCTGGAAGCCCGGATGAGAATGGTGCAAGGGGCGGTGGTGATGAAGGCGACGATCGCGACGGACGGAACAGTGAAGAACATTAAAATCACCAGCGGAGACCCGATGCTGAGGAATGCCGCCGTGGATGCAGTTTCTCAGTGGCGATACGAGCCGGCCCGGATAGAGGGTGTCGCATTCGCGATCGACTCGACGATCACGTTGAATTTTTCCATGGGAGATAGTCTGAAATTAACTCTCTTCGATGTGACCCAGACCCAAACCGGGGCAGATGGCGCGGTAGTGGCCGCAGCGTTGCCGCTGCCCCCGCCCCCAGCGGGAGTGACAAGGGTTTCAGGCCGGGTGATGGCGAGCCAGTTGGATAAGAAGGTCGACCCAGTGTACCCGGCGGATGGGATTGCGATGGATGCGCGGGGAGATGTTGTTCTGCTTGCGACGATTGCCAAGACGGGCGAGGTGGGTGATGTACAGGTTGTGTCGGGCCCGTATCGATTCCGGGAGGCGGCGATCTCCGCGGTCAAACAGTGGCGATACCGTCCGTATGAGGTTGAGGGCATAGCCCAGGAAGTACAGACCACGATTACGGTGAACTTTGCGCCCGCACAGGCAGGCAAAGGTAACTGAACTTCCTTTTCTTCTGGTAAAAATGGCGAAGGTTTAAGCGACGCTGCGTTGTCGCGATCCCTTGGCGGGAGTTCTGCCGACAGGCGGGACTATACTATTTCTGAACGTCATTTGATCGTCTGTGCGCACTGCGGAGCCTGCAGTGCGGTGTGTTTGCTGGGTCGCAAATGCGACGAGCGACCGGTGCAGAACTTGACAGCACGATGCACCGAGCCAAAATCATCGTCCAAAGTAAGAACCTGTTTGGAAACTCATGCGATTGCCACGAAAACTGACCTCCGCGGCTAAAGCCGAATTTCAAATGCAGCATCTACGGCACGGCTGAAGGCGTGCCCTTAAGCAAAACAAGTACGATTCTGTCGGGTAAACCGAGTTATTAAAAGGCTCTAAGAGGAGAACAGGGACCCATGCTGGATGCAAAGCGGCTATTTCCTGCCGAAGCCACCGCCCGCGCCGTTGCCGTGAAGTTGTATGAGACCGTTCGCGATCTGCCAATTC
>DATKGA010000084.1:0-57480 GCA_035510935.1 Acidobacteriaceae bacterium | reverse complement strand
GGGGTGCTTGCGGAGCGGGAGTAAGCGGTCTGGCGTCTTTCCGTGTGGATTGAGGGGAAGACAACGACGGAGATTCTAACCCAAAAGCGGGTCAGAATGACGCTTTGGGAAGAGTCGGAATGGCGCTTCGGAAGGGTTTGGCTATGACGCTTCGATAGAGTTTGGCAATGACGCTTCAAAAAAAGTGGAAGCCGGAAGGACGGCATCTACCCCTTGAGGCGTCATTCTGAGCGAAGCTCAGAATCTCTGTCGTTCTTTCGATCCTGCTCAAAGGTTTCCGGTTTGCGGAGCTTGGATTCGTCGAATAGCTCGATGGGCTTGCCCCATGGCTCGCTCAAATCTCGCCAGTAGCGATTGACGGCGAGGATCATTTCGATCTTGCGGCTGCGGTGCATGTTTTTGATCATCGACTCGCGCGCGATGGCTTCGCCGATGGTTGCGTAGCCCTCGTAGTAGACGAGCCGGTCGATGTTGTATCGCGCGGTGAAGGAGTTTGGGTCCTTCTTCGACGTGTGCTGGGCTACGCGGATTTGGAGTTGAGCGGTTACGCCGGTATAGAGTCGTCTGCCTTTGCTGGAGAGGATGTAGACGTAGCCGCCTTTTTCCATTTGGGGAGTTTAGTGGATGCGCGGGACCGAGGCAACAGCAAAGACAAAGACAACGACGGAGATTCTGACTCTGCGAGTCAGAATGACGCTTCGATAAAGTAATCGATAAGCCTCACAGTTTTTGTACCACCACGGCGGTGCCATACGCGAGGACCTCGGTGACTCCCTGCATGAGTTCGTTGGCGTCGTAGCGCGCCATGATGACGGCGTTGGCTCCGGCCTTGGCTGCGTGATCTGCCATCATGACGAAGGCTTCCTGGCGGGTTTTTTCGCAGAGCTGGGTGTAGAGGGTAATGTTGCCTCCGAGGAGGGTCTGCAGACCGGCGCCGATGGTGCCGAAGAGGTTGCGCGAGCGGACGACGATGCCGCGCACCACTCCGATGTTGCGCACGATGCGGTAGCCGGGAAGCTCCAGCGCGGTGGTGACCATCGATGGGTCTAGGAAGGCTGTGGGCTGTTCGGGAAACGTAGCCATGGGGCTGCTCCTGTATGAGGTTCGAGGTGCTGAAAGATTGTACGCGCGGCGTGGGGTTATGGTTCCGTTTCTGCTAGGGCGGTGACCAGGGCGGCGACGGCGCCTGAGTCGATAGCATTGGCGGCGAGGGCGATGGCAGCGCGGAAGGCTTCGTGGCTGCCAGGGATGGGGGACGGGACGACGCCGGCGGCGATGAGGACTGCGGCGGCGTTGAGAAGGACGATGTCGCGGCGCGGGCCGGGTTCCCCGGCAAAGATAGAACGCAGGATGGCGGCGTTGGCAACGGCATCTCCCCCGCGCAGGCTGTCGATGGGGGCGGAGGCGAGACCGACCTGCTGGGGGGTAAGGCTAAAGAAGGTGACGGAGTCGCCGCGGACCTCGGCGATATGGGAAGGGCCGGAGATGGAGAGTTCGTCGATGCCCGAGTTGCTCTCCGTGCCGGAGGCTCCGTGGACGACGAAGGCGTGGCGCACGTCGAGCAGACGCATGGCATTGGCGACGATGGGGACAAGGCGTACGGAGTAGACGCCCATGACCTGGGCGCGTGCTCCTGCTGGGTTGGAGAGCGGGCCGACCAGGTGGAAGATGGTGCGGATACCGAGAGCGCGGCGCACCGGCATGACGGCTTTCATGGCGGGGTGCAGGGCGGCTGCGTGCAGGAAGGCAAAGCGGTGACGGCGCAGAGCGGCGGCCCCGTCGGCGGGAGTGAGCGCGATGGGAATGCCGAGGGCTTCCAGGACGTCCGCAGAGCCGGACTTTGAGGTGACGGCGCGATTGCCGTGTTTGGCGACAGTGGCTCCTGCGGCGGCGGCGACCAGCGCGGCCGCAGTGGAGATATTATATGTTCCGGAGAGATCGGCCCCAGTGCCGCAGCTATCGACCAGAAGATCTCGTTCGGCCTGATCGAGAGGGACGGGGGTAGCTGCGGCACGCATGGCGTCGACGAATCCGGCGATCTCTGCAGCGTCTTCTCCGCGCAGGGCGAGTGAGCTGAGCAGGGCGGCGAGCAGCATGAAACGAGGGCTGGCGGGACTATCGGGGCTAGTGTCGCCGGCGAGTACTTCTTCGAGCAGAGCGCGGGCATCGCTGCGCGAGAGGGTCTCGCGCCTTTCGATGATGCGATTGACGTAAGTTTGCAGAGCCATCAGAGGAAGGGTATCAGGCGGGGACATCTGCACGGCATATGTTTGTGGGGTCTGGACCAGCGTCTGCGGGGTGTCTTTCATGCAACAGAGCGATAATCGTATAAATAATGCGATAAACGCACAAAATGCGCCCGTGTGATTGCCCCTGTTCCCGTCCATCCACTAGTATCGAGTCGCAAGCAGTTTTTTCTACGACCGAGACAAACAAACCATGAAGATCCACGAGTACCAGGCAAAAGATATTCTGCGGCGGTGCGGCGTACCCGTGCCCGACGGCGAGATGGCCACCACGTTGGAAGAGGCGGACGCGGCGGCCAAGACGCTGTTCAGCAAGGGTAATGCGGCGGTGGTGGTGAAGGCGCAGATCCACGCCGGAGGCCGGGGCAAGGGCGGCGGGGTGAAGGTGGTGAAGACGATTGAGGACGCGAACGCTGCGGCAAAGGCGATCCTGGGGATGCAATTGGTGACGCATCAGACCGGGCCGGCGGGGCAAAAAGTCCAGCGGCTGCTGATAGAGGCGGGTTCGGCGATCGACCGCGAGTTGTATCTGGGGTTGGTGCTGGATCGCGCGACGTCCAAGATTGTATTCATGGCGTCGCAGGCGGGCGGCATGGAGATCGAGAAGGTGGCGCACGACACTCCGGAGCTGATCTACAAGGAGACGATCGAGCCGGCGGTGGGTTTCCAGCCTTACCAGGCGCGCAAGCTGGCCTTCAAACTGGGGTTGGACGCGAAGCAGATCAACCCGGCGGTAGCGTTTATGACGGGCCTCTATAAGGCATATATGGAATGCGACGCGACCCTGATGGAGATCAACCCGTTCATCACGACCAAGGACGGAAGCCTGATGGCGCTGGACTGCAAGATCAACTTCGACGACAACGCGATGTTCCGGCACAAGGACCTGAAGGAGCTGCGCGACCTGGCCGAGGAAGACCCGCTGGAGGTGCAGGCATCGAAGTTCAACCTGAACTACATCAAGCTGGACGGATCGATAGCCTGCATGGTGAACGGCGCGGGGCTGGCCATGGCGACCATGGACATCATCAGCTATGCGGGCGGCAGCGCGGCGAACTTTCTGGATGTGGGTGGTGGGGCGAACCAGGAGCAGATCGAGAATGCGTTTGCGATTTTGTTGAGCGATCCCAATGTGAAGGCGATCTTCATCAATATCTTTGGCGGCATTCTGCGCGTGGATGTGCTGGCGACCGCAGTCGTCGCCGCCACGAAGAAGCTGAATGTAAAGCTGCCGATCATTCTGCGGCTTGAGGGAACGAATGTTGAAGAGGGCAGAAAGATTCTGGCTGATTCGGGGATTAAGTTTGAAGTGGGAGCAACGATGAAAGAGGCTGCCGACCTTGCTGTCGCCGCCGCGAAAGGGGGCAAGTAATGGCAGTTTTGGTTGATAAAAATACGCGGTTGATTGTGCAGGGAATAACCGGGCGCGAGGGGACGTTCCACGCCAAGGGCTGCCAGGAGTACGGAACCAAGGTGGTGGGCGGAGTGACGCCGGGCAAGGGCGGGACCGTGCATGAGGGCTGGCCGGTCTTCAACACGGTGGAGGAGGCGGTGAAGGAGACGGGCGCGAATGTGACCATGATCTTTGTGCCGCCGCCGTTTGCCGCGGACGGCATTCTGGAGGCCGCAGCGAGTGAGATTCCGCTGATCGTATGCATCACGGAGGGCATACCGACGCTGGACATGGTGAAGGTGTGGGAGATGGTGAAAAGGTCGGGATCGCGGCTGGTGGGGCCGAACTGTCCGGGGGTGATCTCACCGGGTAAGGCCAAGGTGGGCATCATGCCGGGGCGCATCCACAAGGAAGGCTCGGTGGGGATTGTGTCGCGCTCGGGGACGCTGACGTATGAGGCGGTATACCAGTTGACGACACGCGGCATTGGGCAATCAACGGCGATCGGCATTGGGGGCGATCCGATCATCGGGACGACACACATCGACGCGCTGCGGCTGTTGAACGACGATCCGGAGACCGAGGCGATCATCATGATCGGCGAGATCGGCGGGACGGCGGAGGAGAAGGCGGCGCAGTTTATCAAGGAGCATGTGAAGAAGCCTGTGGTGGGCTTCATCGCGGGACAGACCGCTCCTCCGGGACGGCGGATGGGCCATGCCGGCGCAATTATCAGCGGCGGCGAGGGCACTGCGGCCAGCAAGATGGAAGCGATGACGGCAGCTGGGATCCATGTGGTGAAGTCGCCGGCGGAGATTGGCGCGATGATGGCGAAGGTGCTGGGCAAAGGGTAAGGCTTCAGCACGACAGATTGCAGAGCGTAGCACGTCGAGGTCGCGGCCCGAAATTATTGCTTCTGCTGGCGGTAGAAGAAGCCTGCGACGAGGAAGAGCATGGACAGCATGAAGGCAAGTTCGGCGTGTGCCTGGGCATGGACGCGAAGCTGCACTACACCGTCCAAGAACCAGACCGCACATCCGACAAACCAGATCCAGGCTGTCTTTTGCATACTTGAGATTGGACGCACTGGATGGCGCGCGGGCTTCTATTGCTGCTCCTCACGGGTTGTGACGGCTGCGATCCAGCATGGCGCGAGGAGATTGCGCAGTGGTGCTTTACACTGGAGGCAGCGCATTTTTCGCGCTCAGGAGAGAGATTTTGAGTCAGAGAACATTCAGCATCATCAAGCCGGACGCGGTTCGCAAGGGGCATACGGCGGCGATTTTGGCCGAGATCGAAGGGGCCGGATTTAAGATTGTGGCCATCAAGAGGGCGTCGATCTCGAAGGCACAGGCCGAAGGGTTCTACGCCGTGCATGCGGGGCGGCCGTTTTTCCCGGAGTTGACGGAGTTCATGAGTTCGGGGCCGATCTTTCCCATGGTGCTGGAGAAGGAGAACGCGATTGCCGATCTGCGCAAGCTGATGGGGGCGACCGATCCTGCGAAGGCGGAAGAGGGAACGATCCGCAAGAAATATGCGGAGTCGATTGGGGAGAACGCAATCCACGGCTCGGACGCGGAGGAGACGGCGGCGTTCGAGATTGGCTACTTCTTCGCGGGGCTTGAGCTGAAGTAGGTTCAGAGTGGAACCAGAGTGAGAGTGCCCAAGCGAAGAGTATAGAGGGTTGCTTTTTCCTGAGGGAAAAAGCAACTCGGAGGGATTGCCCCCGGTTATACCTACTCTGGTTCCGCTCATGGCGTGGGTGCCTGCTGGGCGGTGACGACGGTTTTGGCGTTGAGGAATTCGCGCATTCCAGCGGCTGAGAGTTCGCGCCCATAACCCGAGCGCTTGATGCCCCCGAAGGGAAGGCGCGGATCGCTGGCGGACTGTGCATTGAAGAAGACGGCGCCGCATTGCAACTCGGCGGTGAAGCGTGTCTGCTCGGCGCGGTTGCGCGTCCAGACGGAGGCTGCGAGGCCGAATGGGGTGTCGTTGGCGACTAGGATGGCTTCGTCGATGTCTGCTACACGAAATAGCATTGCGACGGGGCCGAAGAACTCTTCACGATAGACCTGCGAGGTGCGGGGAACGCCGGCGAGCACGGTGGGTTCGTAGTAGTTTCCCCTGCCGAGCATGCACTCTCCGCCGGTGAGCAGACTCGCTCCGGCATGGAGTGCGGCCTGTACTTGCTGGTGGAGTTCCTCGCGCTGTTGCGCGGTTGCGAGCGGGCCGATCTGCGTGTCTTCGAGCATGGGGTCGCCGACCTGCATGGCGTCCATGGCGGCTGCGAAGCGGGATTCGAAGTCGTCGTAGATGGAGTCCGCGATGAGGAAGCGTTTGGCGGCGATGCAGGACTGGCCGCTGTTGATGCAGCGGGCCTGGACAGCGGCTGCGACGGCAGCGTCCAGCGAGGCCGAGGGCATGACGATGAAGGGATCGCTGCCGCCGAGCTCGAGGACGGATTTTTTGATGAGCCATCCGGCCTGGGCAGCGATGGCGCGTCCGGCGGACTCGCTTCCCGTGACAGTGACTGCGGCGACACGCTCATCGGCGAGCACCGCTTCGACCTGACGGGCTTCGATGAGCAGGGTTTGGAAGCAGCCGCGGGGAAAGCCTGCGCGGCGTACCAGGGCTTCGATGGCGAGCGCGCACTGGGGGACGTTAGAGGCGTGCTTGAGCAGGCCGACGTTGCCGGCCATGAGGGCGGGCGCAATAAAGCGGAATACCTGCCAGAAGGGAAAGTTCCAGGGCATGACAGCGAGCACAACACCCAGCGGATACCAGCGCACGAATGCGTCGATGGAACCGGGGTCAATCGGCTCCGGCGCAAGGATGCGGGCAGCGTGTTCGGCGTAGTAGCGGCAGACGGAGGCGCACTTGGCGATTTCGGCGCGGGCCTGAGTGATGGGCTTGCCCATCTCGGAGGTGATGAGCGCGGCCAGATCGGCGACTTCCTCCTCCAGCAGATGCGCGAGTTTGCGCATACAGAGCGCGCGGTGGGTGAGCGGCAGCTCCGCGGTCTGGGTGAATGCGGCCTCGGCGAGAGCGATCTTCTGCATCAGTTCCTCGCCGGACAGGGGCGTGAAACTGCGCATCAGAATGCCGGTGGCGGGATTGATGGACTGGATGGGCATGAGACTTAATCAGAGGCAAGCTTACCAAGAGCGGAGTGTGGCATACGGGGAGCCCCTCGCATCGTAAGCATAATCCCATCTCATAAAAATGAGACATGGGCACCCGGTTTTGTGCTCCTCTCAGATACTGGAATGCTGCCAGGAGATTTTATGTTCGATGCGTAGGGGGTACCCCCCCCTCCCCCCCCTGGCGGGAAAATCCTTGTAAGACAATCATTCTATTGCTGTTATTTTCTAAAATATCTGGAATCAGCGAATCTGATAAGTTATTTGGAATCATTTGGTTACAAAAAACGTGCCGGTAGAATGCCAGTAAATGGTTGATTCTGAATAATTTGTGGATAAAAATTTCAGAATCATGGAGTTGCAGGTGAAAAATGAGGGTTTGGCGGGGTGGGAGTGTCAAAACTTTGCACAAGTTTTGGATAAAATCCTTGTTCATTACGGGCTAGTCGGTTGTAAAAGAGCTCGGTCGAGGCGGATGCATTTGATCCGTTAAGTTAATTCTACGCGGTGGAGCATAACTACTATGCCAAGTATTTTTCATGGGTAAGTGGTTGGTGGGGTGTTGGTTATTGGGATTTTGGAGCGACGAGGGGGTTGACAGGAAAAACAGTGGGTAGTTGGTAGTGGTTAGTGGGTAGTGGAGAACAGACAAAGGCGAATTCGTTGGGAGAAAGGGACGAACGGCTGTTGTTCGGCGAGCTTCCTCGGCGTCCTTCGCTGCGCTCAGGATGACGGCAAGAACGGGCAGCGACAAGAACAGGCAGCAGAAAAAGCAGATTCCTCCGCTTCGCTGCGGAATGACAAACAAAGAGAACAAATGCGGGGATTCTTCGCTTCGCTCAGAATGACAACGTAAAACAGGCAACCGCAGGTCCTTCGCTGCGCTCAGGATGACGGCGTTTTTGGTTGGTCGAGGAAGACGGTCGAGCTTCGCTCGATAACCCATGTCTATCGCGGAGTCGGGGCGTAAGGCTGGCCGCTGGGGTTGACTTTGGTTGGATCGAACTGGGTGGTGCCTCCGGGATTCCAAGTGGCGCCGCGCGGGACGAGGACGGTGTCGGCGGTGCGCCCGGTGGACTCTCCGGTGCGGAGTTCGATGCGATTGGCATCGATGCCCTTCTCCGTGGTGAGGTAGAGCTTGACGTTGAGGGAGCGTTGGGCGGATGCCTCGGCCGACTCCTGTGGATCGTGGTTGCCGACGACGACGAGGGTGGCGTCGGACTCGCGGTTCAACTCCAGCGCGATGTCGTCGAGGCATCCCTTGGCCTCGTTATCGACACGCACGGGGCGCTTGCGGTCGCGATCGAAGGAGATGGAGCAGAGGCTGCGCGAGGAGGGAGCGGGCGGCGGCGGCGGAGCAACCACGGTGACGGAAGCGGTGGAGGTGGCAGTTTTGCCGAGGTCGTCCACGACGTTGCAGGTGACGTCGATGGTGCCTGGGCTGACGCCTGCCGTGGTGAGCGCGCCGGTGGTTCCATTGCCGCCGATCTGTCCGGCGGTGGCGGTGTAGGAGTAGCTGAGCGGCCTGTTCTGCGGGCTGCGGCCCTCCGAGGTGATGGTGGAGATGCCGCCGGGCAGGACGCTGCTGGGGTTGGCAGAGCAGGAGATGGTGGGCGGATCGAATGCCTGGATGCGGAAGCTGGCAGCGCACTCCGCATGCTCGTTGGCACGGAAGCCTTCGCTGACGCGCCCTGTGACGGTGTAGTCGCCGGCGTCGAGGCTGGCCGTGGAGATTGTGGCGGTGTCGCTATCGCCTTCGACCTGGCCGCCGGTGGTGGCCCAGGTATAGACGGGCTTCATCCTCTTGCCGGGCTCAAGGTTGATGACGCTTCCGGTGACCGTAATGGGGTCGCCGGGGAAGACGGTAACCGGTTGCACCACGCAGCCATAGGCCGCTGGAACCAGCTCGGTTGCTCCTCCGAGGCGAATGACGATGCCTGAGCTGAGGCGGTAGGAGGAGATTTTGGCTACACCTCCGTTGAGGAAGGTGGGCGCTGAGTTCGCGCCAAAGTTGATGTCGGCGTATTCCAAGTCTGCCTGGATGGGGCGTATGGCGAGTCGGTTACGCAGGAACTCAGGCGAAAGGATGTAATCGAAGCCCACTCCGATGGTACCGCCGTACCCCCAGGTGCAGGGCTGAAGCTGTGGGCCACCGTCTCGGGTGGCGCCGAAGAGCAGGTGCACGAAGGGGACGTAGCGTCCAGACTGAGCACGGACGATGGGGCCTGCCTGCGCGATGTAGGAGCAGTCGTCGGGACCGTAGGGTGAGGCTGCTCCCTCGAATTCGACACCAAGGTTGGTGCCGAAGTATGCGGCGAAGCTGCCGATGCCTCCCCAGGTAATGGGTTGGTAGGTGCTGCCGTTGAGGGTGTCTCCGAAGGGGCCGTAAGCGTTGAAGGGACGGTAGTAGGAGTAACCGCCAAAGAGATCGATGTGCGATGCACTGGGCGCCGGCGTGCCCGCGGGCGCAGCCTGGGCGGAACAGCAGAGCGGGAGTACAGCAGTGACCGAGGCCAGCAGAAGCGCGCGGAAGGTCTGGGAAGAGCGCCGGTGCATCATGTATTCCTCCACATCAATGTGTCAAACTCCTGCCGCCATAACTGCCTAGGCAATCGCGTCAATTACTGTTGGGCCACGGTAAGGGTGACCGAGGCGGTTTGCGTACTGGCTCCGGTGACCGTGCTGGTGGCTGTAATGGGGATGGTGTAGATCTGATAGATGCTGGTCAAGCAAGCGCAACCGGCGAGGCTGAGGATTCCCGATGCGCAGAGCAGCACGAGCAGCAGGCGAATTCTGGGCGAGCGGAAGGCAGTTGCGCGCCCAGGCTGCCGGCCCCTTCTGCGGCGCGCGATGCCGATAAGGAATGCTCCCAGTCCGAAGGGGAATGCGGCAGCAAAGGCAATCGGCGAGAGGCTGCTGGGGTTGCTGCCGGGGGCGATGGGGCGAACGAGCCGAGCATCCGCCTCGGTGTTGACCACGATCAGCGTGGTAGTCGCGCTACCGCCGACCGCCAGAGTCACGGTTGGATTGGCGAAGGTGCAACTGGCGTCCGCGGGAAGACCCGAGCAGGTGAGCGTTACCGGGCCGGAAAAGCCCTGGAGGGCGTTGACCGTGATGGCATACGAAGTGGAACCTGCTCCGCGGATGAACTGGTTGGGGGGAATCGCGGAGACGGTGAAGGTGCCGGGATTGACCACCTGAAGGACCGATCCAGAGCTGGAGGCAAAGTCGAGGGTCGCCTGGTAGGTGGCCGTAATGGTGCTACTGCCGACGGGCAGGGTGGAGGTGGTGTAAGTAGCCACGCCGGCTGCGTTCAGCGTGCCGGTGCCAAGCAGCGTCGTGCCGTTGTAGAAGGTGACGGTGGTGGCGGGCACGGGAAGGCTGGCCCCGTAGGTAACGGTCGCGGTGAAGGTGACGCCGGTACCCTGATAGACGGGAGACGCAGAGGTGGCCACTGTCGTGACTGTCGCGAGCGGCGCGATGGACAGGGTTCCGGGGACCACGGTCACGCTGTAGTTGCCGATGTTGGCGCCAGTGACGGCGGTTGCGTTGATGGGGTATGTGCCTACGTCAGACGCTACGGTTGCCGTCGTGGAGTAGGTGACGGTGAAGGTGTCGCCATTGAGCGCGCCGGTGATGGTGCTGGTGAAGGTTGGGTTGGGCGTGCCGTAGGGGCGGCCGGCATTATTCACGGTAACCACCAGGGGCGCGGCGGCGCTGGTGATGGACAGGGTTCCGGGAACCACGGTCACGATGTAGTTGGCGATGTTGGCGCCGGTGACGGTTGCATTGATGGGATAGATCCCGATGGGGGATGCCGCGGTCGCAGGCGTGGAGTAGGTAACGGTGAAGGTGTCGCCATTGAGCGCGCCGGCGATGGTGCTGGTGAAGGTTGGATTGGGCGCGCCATACGGACGTGATGCATTATTGACCGTAACCACAAGAGGTGCGTTCACGGGCGTGATGGTGAGTGTTCCGGGATTCACGATCACCGTGTAGTTGGCGGCTGCCGCGCCGGAGACGGTTGCGTTGATGGGATATGTCCCGACAGGCGAAGTTATGGTTGCGGGTGTGGTGTAAGTGACGTTTACGGTGTCGCCATTGAGCAGGCCGCTGACCGTACCGGTAAAGGTTGGGTTGGGCGTGTTGTACGGACGGGTCGCGCTATTCACGGTGACCACCAGAGGCGCTCCCGCGGTGCCGATGGTCAGGATGCCGGGCACCACGGTTACGTTGTAGTTGGCGGCGACGGGGCCGGAGACGGTGGCGTTGATGGGGTACGTCCCGACCGGCGAAGTTAATGTTGCCGGAGTGGAGTAGTTGATGGTGAAGGTGTCGCCATTGAGCGCGCCGCTGATGGAGCTGGTGAAGGTTGGGTTCGGCGTGCCATAGGGGCGCGCAGCGTTATTGACGGTGACCACCAACGGCACCGAGGCGGGGGTAATGGTGAGCGTGCCGGGAACCACCGTGACGGTGTAGTTGGCAGCAGCGGGACCTGTGACGATTGCGTTGATGGGGTAGGTGCCGACGGGAGACAGCGGAGTTGCCGTAGTTGAGAAGGCGACGATCACCCCATCTCCGTTCAGCAGGCCGGAGATGGATCCTGAAAAGGTGGGATTGGCTGTGCCGTACGGGCGTGTGGCGTTATTCACGGTGACCACCAGCGGGTTAATGGCGGTGGTGATGATGAGGGTTCCTGGATCCACGACGATTGTGTAGTTGGCGGCGGCGGCACCGGAGATGGTTGCGTTGATGGGGTATGCGCCTACAGGAGAAGCGATGGTCGCCGTGGTGGAGTAGGTAACGGTGACGGTGTCGCCGTTGAGCAGGCCACTGATTGAGCTGGTGAAGGCGGGATTGGCCGTGCCATAGGGGCGCGTGGCGTTAAAGACGGTGACCACCATCGGGAAGGAGGCGGTGGTGATGGTGAGCGTGCCGGGAACCACAGTGACGATGTAATTGGCCGCAGCTGGGCCTGAGACGGTTGCGTTAATGGCGTAAGTCCCGACGGGGGAAGCGATGGTTGCTGCCGTCGAGTAGTTGATGGTCACAGTGTCGCCATTGAGCAGGCCGGTGACAGTGCTGGTGAATGTGGGATTCGGCGTGCCGTAGGGGCGCGAGAAGTTATTGACCGTGACCAGCAGCCCGGTGGTGCCGCCAGTTCCTGCTGGAGTGATAATGAGCGTTCCGGGAACCACGGTCACGCTGTAGCTGGCGATGTTGGCTCCCGAGACCGTTGCGTTGATGGGGTAGGTGCCCACGGGAGAGAACTGGGTGGCTGAGGTGGAGTAGGAGACGGTGAAAGTATCCCCGTTGATCGCGCCTGCGATGGTACTGGTGAATGTGGGGTTGGGCTGCCCGTAGGGGCGCGAGAAGTTATTGACCGTGACCACCAACGGCGCGGTGGGCGTGATGGTGAGGGTGCCGGGCACCACGATGACGTTGTAGTTGCCAGCGGCGGCTCCGGAGACGGTTGCGTTGATGGCGTAGTTGCCGACTGGGGAAGCGATGGTTGCCGGCGTCGAGTAGTTGATGGTGAAGGTGTCGCCGTTAAGGGCCCCTGCGATGGTGCTGGTGAAGGTGGGATTGGCTGCGCCGTACGGGCGCGAGGCGTTGTTGACGGTGATCACCAGCGGCGCAGCGGCGGTGGTGATGGTCAGGGTGCCGGGAATTACATGGATGGTATAGTTGCCCGCTGCCGCGCCGGAGACGGTTGCGGTGATTGGGTAGGTGCCGATGGGAGATGTAATCGTCGCCGTGGTGGAGTAGGTGACAGTTACGGTGTCGCCATTGAGCAGGCCAGTCACAGTCCCCGTAAAGGTGGGATTGGGCGTGCCGTAGGGGCGGCTGGCATTATTCACAGTGACCGTCAGGCCTCCGCTGCCGCCCGATCCAGAGGGAGTGACGGTGAGCGTGCCGGGAATGACGGTTACGACGTAGTTTGCCGCAGCCGCGCCGGAGACGGTTGCGGTGATGGGGTAGGTGCCGACGGGAGAGAACTGGGTCGCGGTGGAGGAGTAGGTAACGGTGACGGTGTCGCCGTTGAGCAGGCCGCTGACGGTGCCGGTGAATGTGGGGTTAACCACGCCGTACTGGCGGGAGAAGCTATTCACCGTGACTGTGAGTCCGTTGCCGACCCCACCGGACCCGGCCTGGGTAACGGTGAGCGTACCGACGTTGTAGGTGACCGAGTAGTTGTTGAGGCTCGCCAAGCCCTGCGGAGTCAGGGTTGCGGTAATGGGATAGTTGCCGACAGGAGAGAACTGGGTGGCCGTGGTGGAGTAGGTGACGTTGAAGACATCGCCATTGACTGCTCCGGTGACGGTGCCGGTGAGGGTGGGATTGACCACGCCGTACTGGCGCGAGAAGTTATTGGGCGTGACCGTCAGGGGCGCCTTGGTGATGACAAGTGTGGTGGTACCGGTGGTCGAGCTGTAGAACAAATTGGTGGAAGTGAAGGTGAAGTTGACGGTGTAGGTGCCGACGGCCAGGCCGGACTCCGGCGCATTGCATGTGACGGTTCCCGCCGATGCGTTGGTTATCGAGGTGGTGCAGAGTGTCTGGGCGCCGATGGAGAAGACCATGGAACCGCTGGCGGGCAGGGTGTTGTTGAGGGTGAGCGATTCCGTGAACGGATAGCCGTAGACCTCTGTCTCCGAGGTCAGGGTGAAGGGAAGGGTGGTGGTGGAGAAGCCGCTTTCGCCGTTGAAGAAGACGATCTGCGGGGTGTTGTAGGAATTTGTCGGGAGGTTGGATTGGCCCGCAACCGGGCCGGCTACCGTGGGGTGGAAGGTGTATGCGATGTCGCATACTCCACCTGCCGACATGACGCCGGAGTTGGCCGTGCAGGTGGTTGAACCGGCCAGGACTGCGTACGGAGGGGTGGCGGTGGTGGTGAACGGAAGATGGAAGTCAAGGCTGGCATTGCCGGCATTGGCCAGGTATTGCAGCATCGCCGGGGATGTGGTGTTGATGAGCACGTTGCCGAAGTCGATGGTACTGGTGACCGGGTAGGAGACCTCGCGCAGAGCGTTGTTGCCGGAGTCGATGACGAAGAGGTCACTGGATCCATCGAGGGCGATTGCCAGCGGGGCATGGATGGTGGCAGCGTTGCTTGGGCCGTTGTCGCCGGTGTCGCCCGCGGTGCCGGTGCCGATGACGGGATTGATGTTGGTGCCGTTGCTAATGATTGCGTAGACCGCGTAGACGATGTTCGCAGTACTGTCGGCGATATAGATGTCACCGGCGGCGTCGATGGCGAGGCCGTCGGGCAACACGAGGCCGGTTCCCGTAGCCACGCCGGCACTGGTGGTGGTGACTGTTCCGTTGCCCGCGACGATGTTGATGATGCCTGAGTTGCTGATGAGGTAGACGTAGTGGGTACCGGCATCGGCGACTGCGATGCCATTGGGCCCAAGCGCAACGGCGGTGGGATCGTTGAAGAGCGCAGTGTTAGCGGCCACACCGTTGGCGTCGACTACGGTCCCATTGCCTGCGATGGTGCTGCGCTGCCCGCCCGCATAGATCTCGGTGAGGCTGTGCACGGAGCCGGCCTGGGTGAGGAAGAGATCGTCGAAGCCATCGACGGCCATGTAGGTGACGGAGGCAACTCCGGTGGCATAGGAGGTGTTGACGGAGCCGTCGGCGCCGAAGCGGATGATGCTACCGCCTGCGATGCCGGCATCGGCGATGAAGATGTTGCCCGCGCCATCGACGGCCATGGCGGTGGGCGTGACCATGCCCGCGCCCTGGGCCACGGCGACCTGAGGGGCACCGCCGCCCGCCGGGAAGAAGAGTACGTCGGCGGTGGACGATCCGTTGCCCTGCTCCAAAACGTAGGTGTCACCCGCCGAGTCGGTGGAGACGGCGATGGCGGTGCGCAGCGAGGAGGCGCGCGTGGAAGCCACTCCCGGAACAAGGAGGCTTAGCGGTCCGATGCCGATTCCTCCCAGTTGCACGCTGATGAGCTTGCCGCTGATTGAATCCCTGAGTACCAGCGCAGAGTAGCGATAGCCGGGGCGGGATGGGGAGAAGGTAATGGTGACCGTGCATGTGTTGGCGGAAGTGAGCACCCCGTTGCAGGTGGTGCTGACGATGTTAAAGTCCGTGCCTACCGTGGTGGTGAGATTGACCGTCTGGTTGATGCTGAAGACGACGGTCTGGGACGCGCTGGTCGATCCCACGTTGGTGTTGGGGAAGTAGATGTTGAAGCCCATCTTGCGTACTACGTTGTTCTGCGAGTCGGCGAGATAGATGTTACCGCCGGTGTCGGTGGTGACGCCCAGGGGCTGGTTGAGCGGAACCGTTGTGGCGCTCTGGCCGTCCTGCGAGGAGTTGTACGGGCCGGAAGCGCCAGTGGGCAGGCCGGCCACCAGAGTCAGCGAGTTGCTGCCGAAGTTGTAGCTGGCCACATTGTTGTGGTTCGTTCCTGACTCCGAGATATACAGCGAGCCGCTGGACGAGAAGGCCAGTCCGTAGGGATTGTTGAGGGCCGTTGCGGTACTTCCGGTGAGGTCGTTGGAGCACTGCCCGACGACCGTCTGCGGGGTGGTGAGTCCTGCAATCTCGCGCACGCAGTTGTTGGTTGAATCGGCGATAAATAGGTTCCCATTCTTGTCGAAGGCAAGGCCCGCTGGCCTGTTGAGTGTGACCGTGCTGGTGATTCCAGCGCATTGTGTAGTAGGTGCAGTTGGATAAGTCGAGAGCTGACCGGCAACGACGCAGATGGTGGTGGCGGGGTCTGTGGAAAGATGGCGAACCACCTGGTTGATCGCATTGGGATACAACGAGTCGACGATGGAGATGTAGAGGTTGGAGCTGCTGTCCACGGCCAGGCCGTCCGGCAGAGGCGTGTTGGAGCCAGTGTGCACGGACGAGCAAGTGCCAGCCACGGTGGTCAGGTTCTGATGCGCTTCACTATCGACCAATCCGCTGGCCAGGCTGCGCACGCAGTTGTGCTGGCTGTCCGCAATGTAGAGGGTATTGTTGCTGTCGATGGCCAGGCCGGTGGGCTGCAACAGTCCCTGCACGGGGGTGGGGGAGGAATTGGTCGAGGTGTTGCAGGTATCCGGGGCGCTTCCGGTGCCACGCAGACCGGCCACGGTGGTGATATTGCCGCTGGGGCTTACCTCGCGCACGCAGTTATTTTGCGTATCGGAGATGTAGAGGTTTCCCAGCGAGTCGAAGACGACGTACGACGGAACGTTGAGGGTGGTAGCGGTGGCAACTCCCGTATCGCCGTTGAAGACGTTCGAGCCAGTACTATTTCCCGCGTCACGCGCGGTGGTATCGATCAGCGAAGCGAACTGAGCGCGAGCGTTCGGCGGAGCCAAACAGATGAATCCTGCGAGGCCCAGTATGAAAAATCGAACAATGACAGCTCTCAGAGAGCACAGACTTGGGGTGTTCATTTTGGGAGAACTCCGGGAACTCGATCGCCGTACAGGTTCATAGGCACAGGCCTCTCTCTCAGGACCGTGTTGGGCGTGTCGGGGAAATGCTCCACTCCGCGTATTTTCAAGATTATAGTTGGGCTGCAAAGAAAAAAACACGAAAACGATGATGACCGCGGTTAATTAGGAGTAGAAGCCCCTGTTTGTGCGATACCGTATGCGCTCAGAACGTCCTGGAGCGTCACGATGCCAATCAGCGTGTGTATATTGGCGCGACTCACCACCGGCAGCAGATCGATCTGGTTGCTGCCCATCCGCTGCAACGCAAGGTCCAGCCCCTGATCGGTGTGGATGTGGGGAAAGATGGTCTGCTGCACGCAGTCTCCGAGCATTCTGTCGGCGTCTTCGTCCGCTTCGATCTCCATCTGCGACTGTGTGATCACTCCGATGACGCCACTCTCGTCGGTGACGAGGGCGGAATGCATGGCGCTGGCTCGGATGCGTCCCAACGCCTCGCGCACAGTGCTCTTGGACTCCAGTAAAAGGATAGGATCTTTCACAATCTCTGCAACCGTGCGTTGGTCGAGCCGCTGACGGGTCTTGGCGCTGGGCAGATGGATACCGTCCTGCACCGCGAGCGCCTCGTAGATGGGCTCATGCTGCAGGAGGGAGGCAACGAATAGGCTGACCAGGTTGGCGATCATCAGCGGGACGATGACGGCGTAGTCCTGGGTCATCTCGAAGATGATGAGCACCGAGGTCATGGGCGTGCGTACCACGCCGGCGAAGACCGCGCCCATGCCCACCAGCGCGTAGGCTCCCGGCGTGGCCGTCGCCAGCGGGAAGAGATGATGCGCCGCGGTGCCTACCACGCCTCCCAGCATGGCACCGAGGAAGAGCGATGGGCCAAAGATGCCACCCGCGTTGCCCGAAGCATAGCTGGTGGTCACCGCGAACAGCTTGAGCAGCAGGAGCAGCAGCATCAGGTGGAATGCCATCCGTCCGTTCAGCGCGTCTCCGACAAAGCCGTACCCCACGCCCAGCACTTGGGGCACAAACCAGCCCATCCCGCCCACCAATAGCCCGCCGACCACCGGTTGGAACCAGATCGTCTTGCGCGGCAGGCGCAGAAACCATGCGCGCAGCCCCAGCAGCAGCCGTGCAAAGACCGCCGAGACCACACCGCCGGCCACTCCCAGCACCGCATAGACGGCAAACTCCGCCGAACTGACCAGGTGATATTTGGGGACATTGAAGAGCGGATGATCGCCGAGAGAGACGCGTAGAACCATCCACGCAGTGGCAGAGGCCAAGACCACGCCGCCCATCATGGGCGCGTTGAGGTCGCCCATGATCTCTTCCAGGGCAAACACCACCGCGGCCAGAGGAGTATTGAAGGCGGCTGCGATGGCCGCCGCCGCGCCCACTGGGATGAGGTTCTTAACTTGCTCTGTGCTGAGGCCCAGCGCGCGTCCCAACACAGAGCCGATGCCCGCGCCTACCTGCACGGATGGGCCTTCGCGTCCCAGGGGGATTCCGCTGGCCAGAGTAGCCGAGGTGCAGAAGAACTTGCCCAGCACGGTGCGCAGGGTGATGCGGCCATCGCGAGCAAAGAGCGCGGCCTTGGTTTGGGGCACACCGCTGCCGCGTGCATTGGGGAAGAAGCGATAGAGAAGATAACCGATGCCGAGCGATCCCGCGACGGGGAAAGCCAGACGCCGCCAGGGCGCTCCCTGTACCGGATAGAGCCGCATTCCCATGCGCTCCGTCAGCACGATGAAGGCGACGACGGCGAGGCCGGTGACTGCACCGATGACCAGCGAAAGCACAAGGAAGACCTGACTGTCGCGATGGCGCAGCGCGTCCATGCGCTCTGCAAGCGGGACCTGCCACCAGCTTCCGTGCTGCGTCTGCGGGGGTTCCGTCATGGTGTGGGTGGGGTCCTCCATACCAGAATATCGCAATGGAATTGTCCGAAATCGGAATCTCCCTTTCGGCTCTGATTCGCTTGAGATGTACGGCACCCTTCTCCCTAAACCCCACAACGCATAGCCATACGCCAGTGGTTGGATAGCTTGATTCGGTGAATCTATAGTATGTTCTGGGTATGATCGACGGTTTACGCACCACACTTCGCTCCGCTGGCATCTGCCTGCTGGGCGTTGTTTCATCGATCTCGGCCCCAGTATCGAATCAGCTAAAAATCATACCGGCGCAGCCAATGCACTGGGTCATCGACTCGGTCACCCTGGCGGCGGCTCCAACAGTTACCCGATTCCCCATATCGGCTAACACCGGCCTTCCTACGGAGCTCACCCTACCGCCCAACTCTGCCGCACACCGCGTGAGCAGACGAATCTTCCTTGAAGATTCGACTCCACCCACAAGCGTTGCTCTGAAGACTGTGCGGCTACAAGCCCCGATGTGGACGCTAGCGACCATCCCTCCAGCGCCTCCACTGATACAAACCAGCTTTGCCTCAGTCGCAAATAGGCAACGCGCCCCCCTGAATACTCCTGAAAGTCGATCACGTTGAATGGCCGTCCGAAATGACCTCAGGTCATTATTGCCGCAACGTTGCATAACGAAAAAGGAGATTCACCATGAACCACTCCGGGCTGAATAAGTATCCAGCTGCACTCTGCCTTGCTGCCATCCTTGTACTGGGGGGATGTCACAAGAAAGTTGCCGCACCTCCACCGCCTCCACCCCCCGCAGCCAAACCTGTACCCGCGCCTGCGCCAACAGCCAGCATTACCGTCAACCCGTCGGCGATCGATCAGGGGCAATCCGCAACGCTGACAGGGAAAACGGCCAATGCCAGTGACGTTTCAATCGAGGACATCGGCTCGGTTGCTCCCAACAGCTCCCAGTCCGTCTCGCCTGCCGGGTCGATCACCTATACGCTTACCGCCAAAGGGCCAGGAGGCA
Organism: Acidobacteriaceae bacterium; assembly: GCA_035510935.1. GTDB lineage: Bacteria > Acidobacteriota > Terriglobia > Terriglobales > Acidobacteriaceae > Edaphobacter. Next base: position 38,378 of record DATKGA010000084.1, on the reverse strand, counting down.
GTGTGGAGGCTAACGCCCGACTCACGGTCAATCCTCCTGCGCCCAAGCCGGTGCCTCCGCCACCTCCCGTCACAGAAGAACAGCTCTTCGAGCAAAATATGCATGACATCTATTTCGATTACGACAAGGCCGGCATTCGCACTCAGGACACGTCAGTAGTCGAGCAGGATTCCGCGTTTCTGCAAAAGTACCCGGACATTAAGCTAGTGATCGAAGGTCACTGCGATGAACGCGGATCGGCGGAATACAACATTGCGCTTGGGGAGAAACGTGCCGAGTCACTTCAGAAAGCGCTCGTCAACGATGGCATACCAGCCAGTCGCATCCGGGTCATCAGCTATGGAAAGGAGAAGCCGTTCTGTACCGACTCGAATGAGCAGTGCTGGCAGCAGAACCGGCGCGATCATTTAACGATCGACCGCTAGCAAGTCCATTCGCACAGGGGAAAGGTGTCAGCCAGAATCGGTTGGCACCTTTTCACAGTCCTAAGTGGCGAAGTGTTGAATTGCGCGCAGCAATTCCGGTCCGGTGACGTATCCTACGGGGAGACAGACCCATGGGCCGGAACCTTACTATCCTCGCTGCGTCGCTTGCGCTCTTCGCATTGATCTCCTGCGGCATTGCGACCAGCAACATTGCGCGGCAGCCGGGTTCGCCGGGCGATGCTTCGCTGTGGCGCACCATGGGGCTGGCGCTTTTTGTGCTGGCGCTGCTGGCCGCACTGGGCGGAGTGCTTAGCTCACTTTTTGAACAGGCCAGACGACGCAGCGAGCAGGCGCGCAGACGAGGGCGGTCGTGAATCCGGCGCAGACGGTTGGGAAGTTGTCGCGGGCGTTCATGAGCGGGCTCAGAAGATACAATCAACAGAAGGGGAGGAGACGAGCCGATGTTTGAAGTTACTGTGGAAGCCGGCTTCTCCTCCGGCCACTACCTGCGCAACTACCACGGCAAGTGCGAGAACCCGCATGGCCACAACTATCGTGTGCTGGTGACGCTGGCGGGCGAGGAACTGGACGAGGCTGGACTGCTGCTGGACTTCAAGCTGCTGAAGACGCTGCTGCGGCCGGTGGTAGAGCGGCTGGACCACCTGATGATCAACGACATTGAGCCGTTTACCGAGCTGAACCCTTCGGCGGAGAACCTGGCGCGCTACTTCTATCAGCAGACCGCGCAGCAACTACAGGAGATGACCGGCGGGCGGGTTCGGGTGAAGGACTGCACGCTGTTCGAGACGGACACGAGCTTCGCGCGGTATTACGAGTAGCGCCCGAGTTTATCCGATCAAATTTCGATTCTAGGAATCGAGCGGCTTGCGGTAGAGGAGCGCATGCATGCCCTGCGCGTAGAAGTTCTCTGCCATGCACATCTGCGAGTAGCCGATGGATTCGTAGATGCAGATGGCAGCGGTGTTGCCGGAGAAGACATGCAGATGCATCTCGACGGCACCGGCTGTGAGGAGCCTGGATTCGAGTTCGGCCATGAGACGCCGCGCCAGTCCGTGGCGACGCCACTCGGGAGCCACATCGAGCGTGACCACGTAACCGGTGCGATCTTCCAACTGCGCGATGCAGAAGCCGGCCAGCGTGCGCTCCGCTTCGGCAAGAACGATGACCGCACCGGGTGCCTCGGCGAAGCTGCGCATGGCTCCGCGGCTGAAACGGAAGACCGGGTCAAAGCAGATGAGGTCGAGTGCGTGCATCGCCTGCCAATCGCCCGGGCAATAGCCACGCAGCGTGGTGTGAGACATAGGGGCGCCGGAATTGGAGTTGTTGGGAGCCATGGTTAGAGCCAACGGCGCACCAGCCTGCGCACGAGTTCGGCGGTGACGCCGTAGACGACATAGGACGTGATCTGGCTGCCGTGCTCACGTATGGTCTGGTCTGCCGGTTCGGCTGCGAGGCCAAGCGCAGGCAGCGCGCCTTCGTGACTCAGCGCCTCCAGCGCCAGGCCGAAGTTGGCTCCGTGTCTGGCCGTTGCTTCGGGATAGAACTCGGCGACCGCGCCATAGGTTGCGCCGGCGGCGGCGCCGAGACCCCAGCGAAGGCCTTCGCCCAACTTAACCTTTGCAGACGGGGTCAGGGTGTCGCCGGCAACAAGTTCGGCGGCCAGTTCCTGCGGCTCCGGTTCGCCGTGAATGTGCGGAGGAAAGATGCGCTCGGCAAGAGTTTTGGCGGCTGTTGCAGCCAGCCCGGCGATCAAACCCGCGATTAATCCTTTGGCCAGCGACTTATTTTTTTTCACGGCCGCAATCTTTGGTTCGCTCATGACAATTCCTTTAGAGGGTGCTGAAAGAGGCGATTTCGGCACAACGAACAGAAGGCCCGGGGCTAAAGCCCCATGATTTCATTGACTGGATTCAGGGGGCTGAAGCCCCCTGCTCCCTCCGAAAGGCAAATGCTGGAGTATTTCAACATCAACATTGGCTTCTTTCCCTCCAACCTCTCGCTCAAGTCTGGTCAACATTATTGGATGCGTCTGCGCGGCATCGAGTGCGACGAACAGCCTTGGTGAGAATGGAATTGTAATCGCAAGTGGGGTGAGGCGTTGTGGAATCTGTGGCGCGATGGGCTAGCGGAGGCCGGCTTCGGGCCACTCGTAGACTACAACTCCCATATCGCCGAGCGATTTGATGGCTGCTTCCACATTGCGTCGCACGGCGGGCCGCGCCGAGGCGGGCGTATCGTGCGCCTCTTCGATAGCGACCACGCGGCCATAGGGCCATGAGCTCTCGGGCACTGCGTTCAGCGCGGCGGGAAGGTCGCTGAGGAGCACTGTAAGGTCCTGGCGGCGCGCGGAGACGGGACGCATCATGCCGCCTACGCCGAGTTGGCTGGTGTTGGCGTCGGCCTGGGTGACATGGAGCGTGGCCATGTTCTGCTGCACGGTGAGGTATGGGTTCTCCCACTCGGAGAGGCTGGAGATGGCCAGGTAGCGGCTCTTGGAGGGAGGCGGGATGAGGTCCAACTGCTGACGCGCGGAGTCGACTGCCTGCGGAGCGGCGGTGGGGATGGTGGTGTCCGCCGAGGCGCTCTTGCAGCCGGTGAGCATGGGAGATGTAGCGAGACAAAGGGCCGCGGCAAGCGCGAGTCTTGCGCGCGCAGAGGAATGCCGCGTGGTGACGATGCGACCGAAGGATGATTGAAGTGGAACAATTATACTCACGGCTTTAAGCATACCAATAGGTTGGATGCAGAATCCAGGGGATGGGCTTCGCGGTGTCGAACAATTTGCAACCAACGAGCTGCAACTCGCAGACGATACAATCGAAGGATGGTTAAGGGGATCACGCTGGTGCGGCAGGTGGCTTCGGCGGATGCGCTGGAGAAGCTGGCCAGCCTATTGAGCGCGCTTGGCTTCGAGGCGGGCAAGGGCTGGGAGGATGGAAGCGGGCGAGGCGCGGCATTTCTGGCTCCGCTGGGCAACCTGGAGTTGGTGACGGGACGCGCGCCGGCTGTTCCTCCGATCCTGATTGAAGTGACGCAACTGGACAAGGTGCGCGCGGTGGTGGAGCAGTGGATGAAGGCCAACTTCAGCGCGAAAGAGATTGACGAACGGCTCTCCGAGGTTGCGCCGACGCACTGGAACTCGCGGCTGTTTACGGTTGTGCCCGATGCATCGCTTCTGCTGGGCTTCTGGGAGTCGGAGAACCCGCTGCACGGTAGGCCCATCGCTGTGGAAGGCGACTTGTCCGCGGCGGGAATGAGTTTTGCGATTGTGGTTGCGCGATGGAATGCAGTGATTACCGATCGCCTGCTGCAGGGCGCGCTGGATGGACTGCTCCGCAGCGGCGCGGCATGTGCGGAGATCCAGATTGTGCGCGTACCGGGCGCGTGGGAGATTCCATCGGCGGCGCGCACGCTGGCGGAGTCGAAGTCGGTGGATGCGATCATTACGCTGGGCTGCCTGCTGCGCGGCGAGACGGCGCACTACGAGGCCATCTACACGGAGGTTGCGCGCGGCATTGGGCAATCGCAGCAGGAGACGGGCGTGCCACACAGCTTCGGCGTGCTGACCTGCGAGACGCTGGAACAGGCTCTGGACCGCGCCGGAGTGAAGGCGGGCAACAAGGGATTCGAGGCCGCCATAGCGGCGATTGAGATGGTCAGCGTACAAAGGAAGTTAGCGGGGAAGAAGTAGGTGGGAACACGGCGGAAGTCCCGCGAACTGACGATGCAGATGCTGTTCCAGGGCGACCTGGGCAAGCAGACGCCGGACGAGGTGCGTGCGCTGTTCTGGCCCTCGCGCGATGATGTGGACGCGGAGACGCGCGGATTTGCCGAGGACCTGTACCGGGTTGCGAGCGAGCGGAAGACGGAGATCGATGCACTGATCGAGGAGCACGCGCAGAACTGGCGGCTGGAGCGCATGGCGGTGGTGGACCGCAACCTGCTGCGCGCCGCCGTCGCAGAGTTGCTGGGCTATCCGAATACGCCGGCGGCCATCGTGATTAACGAGTCCCTGGAGATTGGCCGCCGGTATGCCGCGCCGGAGTCCGTGCAGTTCCTCAATGGAGTGCTGGACGCCATCGCGCGCAGCGTTTTGAAGCAGCGTCTGGGCTGACCAGGATCGAATTCCCAACTTCCTAAAACAACGATGGCCTCCCACGCGGGGAGGCCAGGCGTCCGTTGCAGGGACAGGACTCACATGATGGAAGCAGCGAGCGCTCTGGTGGCATCTATCTCGTTGTTGAGCGCTTTGGGGCGCACCGTATTGCGTCCATTTTCCTTGGCCTCATACATGGCAGCGTCGGCGCGCCGCATCATACCTTCCCATCCACCTTGCGCGGGATCGAGCTGGGCCACGCCTGCGCTGATGGTAAACCTGATTGGCTCGTCCTCGAAGGGCACTTCCAACGCTTCCACAGACTGCCGTACCCGTTCCGCGGCCACGATGCCGGCGGAGGCAGTGGTATTAGGCAGAAGGATGGTGAACTCCTCACCCCCGGTGCGGGCGAGCACATCGTTGACCCGCATCATGGGTTTGATCTGGTTTACCAGTGCTTGCAGCACGGCGTCACCGGCGGCGTGACCGCGGGTATCGTTGATGTGCTTGAAGTCGTCGATATCCAGCACGATCATGCAGGGCAGATGTCCATAACGGATGCTTCGCGTGGTCTCTCGCAGGGCTGTATCCTCCATGGCCCGGCGATTCATCGCTCCGGTAAGCGGATCGGTGCGAGCCTGCTCCGCCAATTCCTTGCTGAGCTCTGTCACCAGGAACCAGAGTATGCACATCACCATGCAAGAGGCAAGGAAGGCCATTGCGGCCAGCGAATAGACCCATCTGGGATCGGTATGACCGCGATCGGTGAGATCAGCCTGCTTGTAATACAGATTGGTCAGGATGGCACGGAAGGTCATGACCACGGCATCGGCGCTGAGGATCATGGCCGTGACCCTTGCCACCGCGGCAAACGGCCCGCGCCCCTTCTTGAAGAGGATCCAGGCGGCCACGCCACAGACCAAAATATTGGGGATATTGATGACATTGCTGCTGTACGGCACACGATTGAGAAACAGGATGGAATAGACCACCATGGCAACGCCAATCATCACGAAAGGCCAGCGGGTGTGCAACGGTTTGCGCTGCACAAACCAGCGCAGGCCCACCAACTGCATCACGAAGGATACCAGGTAAAGTTCCTGGGCCACCATCTCGCTGAAGATGGGAGGAATTCTATCTTCCAGGCCTTGCAGGACCAGTTTGACGAGCCCCACGACCATTCCGCCGGCAAACCACCTGAGCCCTGTCACGGTGCGGTTGCGCCACGCAAGAAGGCAGAGGCACGCCGTAAACACGGTCACCGAGACGATATTCGTGAAGAAGAAAGTTCCGTAGTTGATCACGTCTATGCAACGCCGCCTTCTTGCAAAACATAATAGACGCTTTGCGATTGGAGAGTACGCTGTGGAGAAACCACACAATCGTTTCGCGCCAGGAAGTGCTCCCTTCTACTGCAATCCGTACCGATTGCAGCCGAGATCAGTTTAAAGGCCCCTTACCTTCCGCAGTTTTAATCTGAAGCCTTGAAACCAAGTCTTCAGTGGCTTGCGGGGCGTGCAATATGCAAAGTGTAAATCTTTGAAAAGTGGGCGAGATACAACTTTTGTGGAGTAGGCGATACGACCATTCAGGACTGATCTTCGGGTAGGCCAGTCCGGAAGGATTGTTGCAAATTGGGTCGCATATCTCAACAGCCGCAGCGCGCGATTGATCTTACCGGGGGTCTGCGGCGATAGGTGTTCGTGGCTGAAAGGAAGGAAGAGCCACCGTCCATCAATTCTGATGGTGCCGGTTCCTGTGCGAAATGCTTTAAGTGGTTCTGCGAGGCTTCTGGACCAACATAGTGACAGGCACAACCGTTCCCGAGGGGCTGGTGAGGTTGGGGGCCAGAGTGGATGAATCGGTCAGTGTGCCGCGGTTGATGATGTGGACCAGGTTGTCTCCGGAGGTTGCCGCGTAGATGGTGGAGTTGTCCGCGCTTAGCACGCCCGCTATGGGCGCCGTTGCCGCACCGGAGAGTTTGATGTAGGTGGTAGTCCCCGGGCCGCTGGCGGCTGGAGCATAGGCAGGCAGAACGCCGCCGGAACCGGTGTAGGTGATAAAGGCGACGGAGGAGTCCGAGGTGGGCAGGACGCCGGTAATGGCAGTGGCCGTGACGGGGGCAAGAGTGGTCTTATAGACCGTGTTGGAGAAGGAGAGAGTCCCGGTGGGCGGGCATGCGACACTGACCGGAACTCCGCTGCTGTTGCCGGAAGGGATCTGCACATGCAGATCGTTGAGCGTGGGATTGGCAGTGGACGCGGTAGCGCCGATGATGTGCAGTCCGTCGTTAGTTGCGGCGATGCGGTCGGTGATTGCCGGAGAGCTGTCGGCCGTCGGATAGAACACATTGGACTCATTGGTTGGCGTGGTTGCAGTGCTGATAGGACAATAGCTGCGCGCGGTGGTGGTCTGTCCGGCAAAGTACGCCCCAACAGCGGGCACGGTGATGGCCACGTCGGTCACCGGAGTCCCTGCGGTAGTCGCAGGCGTGATGCTGGTCCATCCGGTATAACCCGAGTAGACCAGCAACTGATTGCCGGCGGTGATGTAGACGGTCTGGCCATCCGGGGAAAATTCGGCGTGGGTGCCCACTCCGCCGTAGGTGGTCAGGACGCCTCCCGTCGTATTTTCGATCGAGATGATCTGCCGTACCGGATCGCTGACGACCAAGGCGTTGTTGTTTGGCGATACGGCGAGCACGGTCCCAGGCGAGGTAGTGTCGGTGCGTGAGATGCTGAGCGAGTTGACAGCATTCAGCACCATCAGCGCGGTTGAGCTGCCCATGTAGATGGATGTGCCGTCCTGGCTGATGACCATGGAATTGGGCACATAAGGCAGCAGGAACGGCGCCCCTAGAACAGAGGTCGTAAAGTCGATCTGCACCACATCCTCGGACTGCGCACTGGCCATATAGAGGACCGTGCTATTGGTTCCGGGAGTGGAGATATTCACCGAATTGGAGGTAACCGGCAGGCCGTTGCCGAAGAGTCCTATCTGATTGTATGAGGAGGAGTTGCATGCTGGCGGCTGGCATACTGCGGTGATAGAGGCGGCGCCTGCGAATGGCGGGACCAAAGTGCCGGAGGCGTTCGCAGGTATCGTGGTCGGAGTGGTCGACACATACTCCAGTGCCAGCCCGGTGAGGGTTACTCCTTTGGTGTCGACCACAGTGGCCAGGAGAGCCTGAGGATTGTTCTCGTTGACCACGGCAGGATTGGAGGTAATGCCAGGAGTTGTGAGGCTGATGGACGCTGGCGGGCAGGTGGAGAAGAATCCCGCCGAGCTTGCCGCGTCCGCCACATTGGCCGAGATCAGCACCGATCCCGGTTGATTGGCCGTGGCCACTCCGTTCGGGTCGATGCTGAGGACCGGCGAGATTGCGGTGAGGGACGATGCACCCTGCGCGCTCAATTGCAGATGCCCCGCGAGGCAACTGATGTTGGTCTGGTTGGCTCCGGTTCCGGAATAGACACGCGCCACAAGCTGAGCGGTCGATCCCTGCGAGATGCACGAGTTTGCCAGATAAGGCGGGGCCGTGACAGCGCCCACGGTGGCCAGCGGGCAGCATGCGGTGGTGGGATCGGTTGAACAGTTGGAGGACGGACCTCCCAGCACAATGCTAGTGACCACCGGATGCACAAAGATGGGCAGTGGGTTGCTGGTAACGCCGTTAAAACTGGCAGCGACATAGGCGATGCCCGAGTTGTTGGTGGGAATGCAGTAGGTGAAGTCTGCAATGCCTCCGCCCGTGTTGCGGTTCCAGGTTCCCGCGCAGAGCCGACCGGTGGTCGGCTGAACGTCGGCGATGGTTATGTCGCTGGTTCCGTAGGTGAATACACCCACGGAAACAGTGTTGCCTTTGCAGTCCGTCGCAGTAGGTCTCTGGAGCTGTCCTAACTCGCCATAGTTCAGCGAGATTCCATAGACGACCGGCTGCAATATGATGGTCGCGGCCTGAGTCGTCGTCGGGCCTGTGTCTCCACCATTGCAGAATGCAGGCGCGGCGCTGCCCCTGTTGCAGCCCGAGATCGAGACACCAAATGGAATCGTAGACAGGAACAGTACAAACAACGTGACGAACCGACGCATTAAACCTCCCCGTCCAACTGGAACCAGAGCTGAACGGTCACACCGCAGACGCTAGTTACACACATCTCAGTGTAGAAGCTGTGCACTCGAGACGCAAATAACCGGTACTGGTTTCCGTAGTCTCCCATCCTTCCGCGATAGGGCTGCGGAAGGATGGGGCACCCGAAGTTTTGTGGGTTAATCAAAGGGTGTGGCACCCGGCTAATCGATGAATGGGGCACCTACACTCTAGTGGCTGGGGAGGATGAGCTGGCGGGTGTGGGTGCTGGACTGGGTCTCGGGGACGCTGCCGTCGTTGACCTCGACCTGTTCGGGCGCGCCGGTGAAGATGAAGCGGGTGGATGCGCTGGATCGGCCGGGAATGCGCAGGCGCTGGGTGTCGGAGGTAGTGGCGGAGCGGACGGTGATGGGGACATCGGCCGCGGCGTAACCGTCGTTGCGGACCTCGACGGCGACCAGCCAGCCGGTGGGCAGCCCGGCGCGGGAGGTGAGCCGACTGGGAGTGACGTTGACGATGGAGAGGTCGGGCAGGCCACGGTCGCGGTAGACCCAGTCGTTGAAGAACCAGTTGAGGTCCTTGTGGGAGGCGTTTTCGAGGGTGTGTTGCAGACCGGCGGAGTCGAGGTCGAGCCTGGGGTCGTTGCGATAGGTCTGCAGGGCCTGCTTGAGTGCGTCGTCGCCGACGATGGAGCGCAACATCCACCAGACGGCGGCGGCTTTGGTACGGTAGAAGACTTCGCCTGTGGCCTCGGCCAGGCTACTGCCTGCGAGGCTGATGGATGCGGCTGTGTCGCTGGGAGTCTCAGGCTCGATGAGAGCGAGGGAGCGGGTGTCGTCGTCGAGTTGGGCGAGTGCGGCGGCGCGGCCAGAGGTGCGCTCGGTCCAGAGCAAACCGAGGAACTGGGCGAGGCCCTCGTCGATCCAGGGATGGGCGGAGTGAAGCCAGAGATGGGTGAGGGAGTGGGCGAGCGAGGGGGCCACGGTTGCTGGGTCGGCGAAGCGCATGGGGAGGACGAGTAGGGTGTCGTCCTGGAAGGGCTGTCCGGAGTGGTCTATGAGATTGAGCGAGGCGAGTGGCTGCGGGCCGAGCCAGTCGGTGAGCAGCGGTTCGACCAGCGCGGCGGCGGCGGAGTAGGCGGGCAGCGCGTCGTAATGGCTGGTGACGGCAGCGATGAGCGAGGGGTTGGCTGGGGGCCCGGCCGGGCTGGAGGGGCGATCGGTGACGAAGAGGCTGAGCGGGCGAAAGCCAAGCGGCTGGGGATCGAATAGGGCGGTTGCGATTCCGGGCGACACGGCCTCGGGCAGGCTGGTGTTGTCGCTGATGGCGGCGAGCGGCTGGCGGCGACCGCAGAAGAAGGCTGCATCGGGCGGGTCGCCGGTGTACTCGACCGCGAGGCGGAGGCGGACGGTGGCGGCGGATTGTTGAAGGCGGGCGCGGCCCACGGACTGGAAGAGACGGGCGCCGTCGCCGAGGAAGGCGGGCGGAGCGGAGACGGGGATCCAGAGGACATTGCCGAATCCGCGCAGGGCGGTGAGCGGGGGAGAGACGGAGTCCCAGTCGGCACTGGGGGCCTGGTCATCGGGCGCGCCGATGCGCTCCAGCCGCTCGGCCGAAGGCGGGATGGTGCCGGAGTAGAGCGCGGTGAGCGAGAGGGAAGCGCCGGGAGCAAGCGGTTGCAGCAGATTGACGACGGCTTCGCTCATCTTACCGGTGTGGTCTGTGTCGGTTTCGACGAGATGGGTGGTGAAGGGGAGCGGTGTGGAAGTGTTGAGGCTGCGTGTTGAGAGAGCATCCCAGTGGAGGGAAGAGCTGATCTGGAGGATGAGACGTGTGAGTGGGGCGGGAGTGTCGTTACGGACGGTGAGGCCAGCGCGGACAGAGATTCCAGCGGAAGCAGGGGTGAGATGGACATCGAGATCGTAGGCGGTGAAGTTGAGGGCGCTGCGTTCGGCATTGGTGACGGCGAGCGAGTCGGATTGGGTGGAAGCGGCCGCTGTTGCGGCGGGTTGCGGTACCGTTTGCAGTTGAGAATCGGATGGTTGCGTTGTGTTATCGGTGTCGAGACTGCGGGAGAAGAGGACCTTTCCTGGCGGGGGTGCCGGTTCGGAGGATTGGTCGGGAGCGGTTTGCGACGGGGTAGGCTGCGGCGTGCGCGACTGCTGCGCGAGTGCGAGTCCGGCTGCCAGAGTCAGGCCCGCGGCGATGAGCTTCACGAAGCTGTTTGCCGACGAATAAACGCAGCGGCGGGTCACGAGCCGAGTCCTTTGCGCGGTTTGGGGGGCGCGGCGGGCTTGGGCGTTGACGGAGCAGGGCGGCTGCGCTGGCGCATGGCCTCGTACATGACGACCGCGCCGGCGACCGAGACGTTCAGCGAGGGGACCGCGCCTGCCATGGGGATGCGGAGGAGGTGGTCGCATGTCTTCTTGACCAGGTCGTGCAGGCCCTCGCCCTCGCGTCCCAGGACGAGGACGCAGTCGATGCGGAAGTCGAAGTCCATATAGTCTGGCGACCCGCGCTCGTCGAGGCCGAGGACCCAGACGTTGGCCTGCTTCATCTGCTCGAGTGCGCGGACGAGGTTGGTGACGCGCGCGATGCGGACGTGTTCGGAGGCCCCGGCGGAGGTCTTGGCGACGGTTGCGGAGACTGGCGCAGAGCGACGCTCAGGCAGGATGACACCGTCGATTCCCGCACCGTCCGCGGTGCGAAGCAGAGCCCCCAGATTGTGCGGGTCCTCGATGCCGTCCAGGGCGAGAAAGAAGCGGTGCGGGGACTGTGCTTCTTCGCTATCCCCGTCTATTTTGTTGGAGATGGGATGGGGCGTGAGGAGGTCTTCGATGGTGAGGAAGGTGCGCTCGCGGACCAGGGCAAGCACTCCCTGGTGGGCGTCGGTGCGGGCCATACGAGTCAGTTGGTCGCGCGATTCGAGGGTGACGCGCAGACCGGCATCGCGGCAGAGTTGGGCCAGACGTTGCAGACGGGCATCGCCGCGCTCGCGGGCGATCATCACGCAGTCCAGGCGGCGCGCGCCGGACCGAACCGCCTCCTCGACCGGGTGCAGGCCGTAAAGAACTTCCATGGGTAATAGTTTACGTCTGAAATAGGCCTCGCCAAGCGCGGCATTCGGGCTTTAGAATTAGCCATAGAGTCTGATTCACAGCTTTTTCACCTGCGGTGACGTGTGCCCTGGAAGGGAAGATTGGATGTTTTTTCTATCTCGCAGTGAAAAGACCGTTGGTGACCGAGACTTTTCCCAGCGAGCTGGCGTCTCTAAAGGTATGGGCGGCACAGCCATTGCCATCTCGGCGGAACAGGCGGAGCAAAGCCAGCGGGAGAACGCGGCGATTGCACGCGGCCTGAAGTCTCAGGACCCGGAACTTCTCGACCATCTGATTGAGATATACCAGCACCGGCTGCTGCGCTACCTTCTTTTTTTGACCGGCAAGCGCGAGGTGGCGGAAGACCTGTTCCAGGAGACCTGGATGCGGGTGCTGCTGCGCGGCGGCCAGTACAACGGCAAGGCGCGCTTTGACACATGGCTGTTCACCATTGCGCGCAACCTGGTGATTGACCTCTCACGCAAGCGCAGCATGGCATCGCTGGATGAGATGAGCGAGCCGGGTGAGGACGGGCGCGCTTTCGAGATTGCCGACGATGGCCCGTCGCCACTGGAGCAGTTTGCGGGGACAGAGAACCGTGCCGAGGTTGCCGCGGTGCTGCTGAAGCTGGAGCCCAACTACCGCGAGGTACTGATGCTTCGCTTCCACGAAGAGATGTCGCTGGAAGAGATTGCAAGCGTGACACGCGCTCCGCTGTCCACGGTGAAATCGCGGCTGTATCGCGGCCTGGCTGCGCTAAAGCCGGAGATCGAGCACCTGCGCGGCGTACATGCGATGGAGGTGACTGGATGAAAGCCACCTTGGATCCACAATACGAGACCCAATTTGATTCCGTGCCGGACGATTCGTCAGCATTTGCTGCTACTGCGCTGGAACGGCCGATGATGGGCGCGCGCGCCAGCGTGGTGAACCGCACGCACCGCGTGGTGCGAGAGCGGGCCAAGTCGCTGCATGAGAGACGGAGCAAGGCGCGCAGCCTGATGATCCCGTTGATCGTCTGCGCCTCTCTGCTGCTACTGACCTGCTTTGCGGTGTGGAGCGGACTGTATCAATATCAGGCGGCTGAGGCTGCCGAGGCAGTCCAGACCGATGTAGCTGCACTGGCAGCGAGCGATGCCAACAATCACTTTCTGGTGGTGCTGCTGTGGTTTGTGCCGGTTTCTCTCGCGCTTCTTGGTGCTGTCTGGTTTCGCCGGGGGCGTAACAGCACCGACCGCGAGACGATTCGATGAGCAAGTTCTGGAACAATCAGACCTCGGACGGTTCGGAGTTAAAGGGGTATGGTGAGGGCGACAGCCTGAACATGATCCCTCTCTGGTCGATCATCCTAGCGGTCGTTGTTTTTCTGGGGTCCATGTACTTCTTCAACCACGCGCCACCGCCGCGCCGCCGTCCGGGTTCGCTGCCCATGCACCTCATCACGGCGTATATCACTGGCACAACGCTGGCCAGCTATGTGCTATTGATCGGATACGTGAGCCGCGATGTGAAGCGGCGCAGTATGTCGGCGGCGTTGTGGATGCTGATCGTGGTGGTGATGCCCGGAGGGATTGGCGCGGTTGTCTACTTCCTGCTGCGGCAGCCGATTACGATACGTTGCCCGAGTTGCAAGACCGAACTGATAGCAGGGGTACACTTCTGCCCACAGTGCCGGTTCCAGGTGGCACCGGTGTGCGGCCAGTGCTTCCGCGGGGTGCAGACGACCGACGCTTATTGCCCGCAGTGCGGACATAACGTCACCGAGGATGGCGGGCCGTCCCGGTTGCGCGCCTACAGCGACGGCTAGCTGGGTTGTTTGTTGCTGGTTGTTAGTAGCAAGACCATTCGCTCCCTTCGACAATCAAAGGCTGACAAGGGCTGTTCCGGCGGCTAGAGTAGTCATTGCGGTCCACCGCAATTGACAACCGGCAATACCAAGCAGCAACTGATAACCGTGCCCCTAACCGCGCTCATCATCGACGACGAACCGCTTTCCCGGCAGGAGTTGCTGTATCTGCTGCAGTCGGTGGAAGGGGTGGAGGTGGTGGCGCAGGGATCGAATGGCATAGAAGCGGTGGAACTGGTGCGCGCGCACAAGCCGGACGTTGTTTTCCTGGATGTGCAGATGCCTGGGCTGGACGGCTTCGCCGTGCTGAAGAAGCTGCTGGACAAGAGGGTGGGCCTGCCGCAAGTGGTTTTTGCCACTGCCTTCGACCAGTATGCGGTGCGTGCCTTCGAGGTGAACGCGGTGGATTACCTGCTGAAGCCGTTTGACAGCAAGCGGGTGCTCAAGACCCTTGAGAAGGTGCGGGCCAGAATTACCAGCCAGACGGGTCACGCCATTGAGGCGGGCCAGGAGACTGATGCACCAACCACCGACGCCCGTCTGGAAGAGCTGCTGCGGCTGGTGGAGACGCGTACGCAGCCAGCACGGCCGCAAACGAACAAGGTGATTGTGCGCGCCCAAGGGCGGCTTCTGTTGGTGGACCAGAGGGAGATATGCTTCATCTCGATTGAAGGCGGGGCCATCAGCGTGGTCACGCGCGGGGTGGAGGGCCAGTCGAACTGCCGCACGCTGGAGGAGCTAATGGAGCAGCTCGACACGGATGCGTTCTGGCGGGCGCACCGCTCGTATATCGTGAACATCCAACACATCCGCGAGGTTGTGCCATGGTTCAAGTCCAGCTTCCAGTTGCGCATGGACGATTCGAAGAAGACAGAGATCCCGGTGAGCCGGGCGCAGACCAAGCGTCTGCGAGAGCTGTTCAATCTGTAAGCGAAAGCAGGCGTACAGCTTTCGTCTCAGGGCATTCCTAGCCAGCCGATGTGATAGACGAGGCCAAAGGTTCCGATGGCTGGATGGACCTTTCCCGAGGCAGTCGGCCCATCCCAAATCTGATATTGGCCATCCAGCTTGATGACAAAGTGGGTGGTGAGGTCAAAGTCGAAGCCTGCGCCGGGGGAGTAGACGTAGGATGTGGACTCGAGATAGGTGGAGTTGTTGAAGTTGTATCCTCCGTTGGCATACTTCATCTCTCCGCGTCCGAAGAGAAAGTCGCCATAGGGGTGCAGACGACGTCCGAGGAGTAAGTCCAACCTGAGGCCTGCGAGGAAGTCTTTCTGCGCGACGGTGGAGCCTTTGTTGAAGGGCTCGGTGCCGCGCACTTCCAGTATGGGGCGCATGCCTTGCCGGGGAGAGAGAGCGAGGTCGAGGCCAGCGGTTACGCTGAGGTTCCTGCTATTGGAGAGCCCGGTATAGACGCCCGAGACCCCGCTGAAGACGGATAGTTGAATGTCCTGGGTAGCGGTGGGTTTGGCTTGCTGGGCCGTGGCAACACCGAGCCCGGAGAACGTTGCCAACAGCAACGTCAGCGCCTGTACACAGAGGTCATGCTTCATCCCGGTTCCGATCCCTTGCGTTCCACTGACTCTGAAGAATAGAACGCACCCTATATTCTCATCATGAGATGCAGTTGGAGAACGCAATAAATAGCGTATCGGCCAAATAGTGCCCCCACATGATGGGGGCTACGGAGATCGGAGAAGAATGGCTGCTACACGGGACTGGGATTGCGCTCCTCGAACTGGTGTTGATGCCAGTAGGGATAGATGAGCGGAACCTGGCTGGCGGCATCTAGCCGGGCGATCTGATCGGGCGTCAGGCTCCATCCGATGGCACCCATGTTCTGGCGCAACTGCTGCTGGTTGCGTGCCCCGATGATGAGGGTTGATATGGTGGGCCGGCGCAGAAGCCAGTTGAGCGCGATCTGGGGAACGGTCTTGCCGGTCTCGCTGGCGATCTCGTCGATGGCGGCCACGACTTTGTAGAGATGCTCTTCGGGGACTTGCGGGCCAATGTCGAGAACCAGCCTGGAGTTGAGGCGGCTGCTTTCCGGGATGCCGGTTTCGCGGCGGATCTTGCCGGTCAACCGGCCCCAGCCGAGCGGCGACCAGATGAGCGCGCCGAGGCCCTGGTCGAGCGCGAGTGGCATTAGTTCCCACTCGTACTCACGGTTCAGCAGCGAGTAGTAGACCTGATGACCGATGTAGCGGCTCCAGCCATGGCGCTCGCTGACGGTGAGCGACTTCATCAGGCGCCATCCGGAGAAGTTGGAGCAGGCGATGTAGCGCACCTTGCCGTCGCGGACGAATTTGTCAAGGGTGGCCAGGGTCTCTTCGACCGGTGTGAGGGAGTCGGTTTCGTGCATGTGGTAGACGTCGATGTAGTCCGTACCGAGGCGCTTCAATGAGCCTTCAAGCGCCTGGGTGAGGTGGTAGCGTGAGGAGCCGACGTCGTTGGCGCCGGGGCCGAAGCGGAAGGTGGCTTTGGTGGAGATCAGCACGTCTTCGCGTTTGAGGTGCTGGATGGCGCCGCCGAGTACGGACTCGCTGGCGCCGAAGGAGTAAATGTCGGCTGTATCGAAAAAGTTGAGGCCGGCCTCCATGCAGATGTCGACGATCTTGCGGGCTTCTTCCACGTCGGCTGCGCCCCATGCCTTGAAGAACTCGTCGTTGTGTCCGCCGAAGGTCCCGCAGCCGAAGCAGAGCTCGGGCACCTTGAATCCCGACCGTCCAAGTTGTCTATATTCCATGCAGTATTGGATGCTCCTTCACGGAAAGAGGGATCAACAGCCGAGTCGCCGCAATTGAGAAAAGCCCTAGAATTCCTTATGGGTATTCGACTGCTTGGTATCGCGATATTAGTTACAGGCGCAGCTTCGGCACAAAATCTTCCTTCGGTCGTATCTCAGAGTCAAACGCCCGTTCTACAGGCGGAGCGCGCGAAACTTGCGGCTAGTGCCGAATTGCTGCACACGGATCTTCCCGGCTTTGCCTGCACGGAGACGGCAGTGAGCCAGGCGATCAAGAAGAACAAACGCAATCCGCAGAAAGACAAGATTACAGCGCAGGTCCGTTTTGTTGCAGACGTGCGCGCCGAGCGGGCTGAAGATGGCAGGCTACACGAGTCCCTCGATGTGACCGAGGTGAACGGCAAGCCCTACAACTGGCGCAGGTTCGATCCGCCGATCATGGTGGAGGGCGGCTTCGACCAGTCGCTCGATTTTTTTCTTCCCGCCAGGCAAGCGTGCTTTAATTTCACACTGAGCGAAGGCAGGATCGACTTCGACTCACCGCCCAGCACGTTCGATCGCAAGGAGTGCGGGGAGACGGGTGCTCCCAGGGGGTTTGCCCTGTTCGACGAGTCTGGTGCTGTGACCCATCTCGAACGCCAGGTCCCGCCCGAGTATGCGCGTCAAGCCCATCTCGTAGACTTCGCAGCCATCGATTTTGTGCCTGCTGAACTGGGTGGGACGGTGTATCCGCTGCCGGCAAAGATGGTGGCCGAGGTTCCGAAGGATGGCGAGACTCTGCATTTTGAGGCGTCGTTTGCGGGGTGCCACCTGTTCAAGGCCATCAGCACCATTCTGCCCGGCGTGGCCCCGGTACCGGAGGACAGGCCTGCGAACTCGCATCCTTGACGGGCGCGGTAGAATCTAAAGAGCGATGAATTGGGCTGATGCAGCAATGGTGAATACTCCCCGCGTGACGCGCTCGCGTCGCGACCAGCTCTAGCTGCGCTTTACCGCAGATTCCCCTGTTTGGTCTTCCCTTTTTGTGTCCTGCGCGCGAAGTCCGTGGACGTATAGGACGGTCTTTCAGCCCTCAGTTCTGTGCAGGCACATTACCTGGGCCTTCGGCCCACGCTGATATAGATCGGGACTTCGGCTCTTGGCAAGTGCAAGCTATTACGAATCACCAAATCAGGAGACTTCAATGTTCGACCGTTTGGATCAACTGGAAGCGCGGTACGAAGAGCTTGGCCGGCAGATGTCTGACCCGACGCTGGTGAACGACCAGGAGAACTATCGCAAGGTGTCGAAGGCGCACCGCGATATGGAGCCGGTGGTGGAGAAGTTTCGCGAGTATCGCAAGATGAGGGACGGGATCGCCGAGGCGAAGGCCATGCTGGCTGATTCTGACCCGGACGTGAAGGCGATGGCCTCGGAAGAGCTGGCGTTGCTGGAACCGCAACTGGCTCCAGTGGAAGAAGAGCTGAAGGTGATGCTGTTGCCCAAGGACCCGAATGACGAGAAGAACGTGGTGCTGGAGCTGCGCGCGGGGACAGGCGGCGATGAGGCTGCGCTGTTTGTGGCTGAGGTGTTCCGCATGTATATGCGATTTGCCGAGCAACACAAGTGGAAGGTGGAGGTGCTGTCACAGACCGAGTCGGGGATTGGCCATGGGCTGAAGGACGTGACGGCGATCATCGAGGGGCACAATGTCTATTCGCAGTTGAAGTACGAGTCGGGCGTGCATCGCGTGCAGCGCGTGCCGGAGACCGAGACGCAGGGGCGGGTGCATACGTCAGCTATCACGGTGGCGGTGCTGCCGGAGGCCGAGGAGGTGGACGTGAAGATCGAGGCCAAGGACCTGCGCATTGATACGTTCTGCTCGTCGGGGCCGGGAGGGCAAAGCGTGAATACGACGTATTCCGCGGTGCGGATTACCCATCTGCCGACCAATACGGTGGTGAGTTGCCAGGACGAGAAGTCGCAGATCAAGAACCGCGAAAAGGGGATGCGCGTACTGCGTGCGCGACTGTACGAGATGGAGGCGGAGCGGATTCATCAGTTGCAGGCGAAGGACCGCAAGCAGCAGATTGGATCGGGCGACCGCAGCGAGAAGATTCGGACGTATAACTTTCCCCAGAACAGAATGACGGACCACCGCATCGGGTTGACCAATCATCAACTGGCCGCTGTGATGGAGGGGATGTTGCAACCTACCATCGATGCGCTGATTGCGCACGCCACGGCGGAGAAGCTGAAGGCGGAGGCAGCGGCGGTGTGAGCCGGGCTCAGTAGAAGTCAGCGCAACTGAGGTAGTAGCCGCAGGTGCGGCAGACCAGCTTGCAGCGACTCTCTGCCAGGCGGGAGGAGCAGTTGGGGCAGAAGACGGAGTGGTGTTCCAACCCCAGCGAGTGAAACTCGCCGGGGACCCCATTTTGGCCCAGCGGGCACTGGGCTAAAGCCTCTTTGGGGCCGGCTTCCGGCGGGTTGAAAGGCTGCGAGAGTTCCGTCTGCATGAGGGATAGCGTATCGCAACATGAAACACTTTTCATCCGGTATTCTTTATCCTAAATGCGGATGGGCGCATCGAAAGAAGTACGTCTTTGTGGGACAATCTTTTGAGAAGCAACAAGGAGAGGTGCTATGGACCGCAGTGCAAGTGCAGTTTGGAATGGCAGTTTGAAGGAAGGCAAAGGCACGATTTCCAGCCAGAGTGGCGCGTTGAAGGCGATGCAGTACAGCTTTGCGGCGCGTTTTGAGAACGGCGTGGGAACCAACCCGGAGGAGTTGATTGCGGCGGCGCACGCGGGTTGCTTCAGCATGGCGCTGAGCGCGGAGCTGGGTAAGGCAGGATTTACGCCGGACTCGATTGAGACGACGGCGGTGGTGACGCTGGACCTGCACGACAAGCCCACTGTGACCAAGATCCACCTGACGACCAAGGCGAAGATCCCGAACATCGACAAGGCGAAGTTCGACGAGATTGCGGGTGGCGCAAAGGCTGGCTGCCCGATATCGCGACTTCTGGCGGCGGCAGAGATTACGCTGGACGCGACGCTGCTGTAGAGTTGTGATTTTACTGAAGAGACGCCCGCCGAGTTGGTGGGCGTTTCTGCTTAATGGGTGCTCTCAGTGGGCGTGTGAATGGCCGTGGTGGGCGTGGGCGGCTTCGGGCTCCGGCGGGGCAGAGCAGCCGTGGGTGGTCTCGCAGCCGATGATTTCAAACTGGATTGTGGTGTGGGTGATGTGGAAGCGGTCGCGCAGGGCGCAGTTGATGGCGTCGAGAATGGTTGCCGAGCCGGAGACAGGCATCTCGCCGATGGTGACGTGGCTGGCCAGCGCATGCGAGGAGGAGCCGAGCGACCAGACGTGCAGGTCGTGTACATCGAGGACGCCGGGGACGGCAGAGACGGCGGAGCGAATGTCGGCCAGCGAGAGTGAGAGCGGCGTACCTTCGAGCAGGATGTTGAGCGTCTCGCGGACGATGGATGCGGAGCTCCACGCGATCATACCGGCGATGAGGAGTGAGAGGGCGGGGTCGAGCCAGGATGCCCCGGTGACGAGGATTCCCGCGCCTCCGGCGATGACAGCGGCGGTGGAGAGGGTGTCGCCCAGCATGTGCAAGAAGACGATGCGGATGTTGACGTCGCCGGAGGACTTCCAGAGCAACGCGGCGATGGCCCCGTTCATCAGGACACCGGCGGCGGCGACGGTCATCATGATGCGCGGCTGGACGGCGACGGGGGCGTAAAGGCGATGGATGGCGGAGAGGGCGATCCATGCAGCGAGGACGATGAGGGTGAGGGCATTGACGAAGGCGGCGAGGACGCCCGCGCGCTGGTAGCCGAAGGTCTTCTGGTCGGTTGCGGGGCGACGCTGGAAGTAGACGGCGACAAAGGAGAGCCCGATGGCCAGCATGTCCGAGAGATTGTGGCCGGACTCAGAGATGAGGGCGAGAGAGTGCGCGCGCAGCCCAAAGTAGAACGTCGCCACAACGTAGCAGAGGGTGGCGGCGAGAGAGATGAGGAGGACGCGCTGCATCCTGCGCGAATTGGTCGCGACCATATGCATGGATTCAAGTATACGAGGTTCAAACCCGACAGGCGATATACTGAAGATTGGCTATGAAGACGACTTTTGACGACATTGCGAAACTCTCGATGAAGAACAAATTTGGTGGGGCGGACGGTCATCCGCTGGATTTGGGGCCAGACGAACACGGACACGCGCGGCGAGTGCGGTCGACGACGGTGCTGTGCGTGCGGCGGGGCGACTCGGTAGTGATGGCGGCGGACGGACAGGTGACGCTGGGCACAAGCGTGATGAAGCACTCGGCGAAGAAGATTCGGCGGCTGTATCAGGACAAGGTGCTGGCGGGGTTTGCAGGTTCGACCGCCGATGCGTTCTCGCTCTTCGGGCGGTTCGAGACCAAGCTGGAGCAGTATGCGGGCAACCTGGGGCGCAGTGCCGTGGAGCTTGCCAAGGACTGGCGGACCGACCGGATGCTGCGCCACCTGGAGGCGCTGCTGATCGTCTGCGACCAGACGGCGACCTTTGTGCTGAGCGGCACGGGCGATGTGATCGAGCCGGACGATGGGATTGTGGCAATCGGTTCGGGAGGGAGCTTCGCGCTGGCGTCGGCGCGCGCACTGATGGAGAACACGGAGTTGAGCGCGCGGGAGATCGCGGAGAAGAGTTTGCGGATCGCGGGGCAGATCTGTATCTATACCAACGACCAGTTGACGATTGAAGAGCTGAAGAAGAGTTAGGCAGTAGGTTCGAGGCGGGTGCGCGGCATGGAGCATAGCCTTAGCGCGACTTTTGTGGGGACGACGAGGGATACGTAGATGGCAATTTTTTTACCCGGGACGGCGGACGACCAGGCCCTTGCGCTGGATGAGATGACTCCGCGCGAGATTGTGGCGGAGCTGGACAAGTATGTGGTGGGGCAGGGCGCGGCCAAGCGCGCGGTGGCGATTGCGCTGAGGGACCGCAGCCGCAGGCAGAAGCTGTCGCCGGAGCTGGCCGAAGACATCATGCCCAAGAACATCATCATGATTGGGCCGACGGGCGTGGGCAAGACGGAGATTGCGCGGCGGCTGGCCAAGCTGACCAACTCGCCGTTCCTGAAGGTGGAGGCGTCGAAGTTCACCGAGGTGGGCTATGTTGGGCGCGATGTGGAGTCGATTGTGCGCGACCTGGTGGAGATCGCCATCGACATGGTGCGTGAAGAGAAGATGGAGGACGTGGAGGACAAGGCGGAGCTGAACGCCGAGGACCGGCTGCTGGACCTGCTGCTGCCTGCTGCTCCTACGCAGGCCGCGGCGACGCCGAAGAGTACGGGGCCGACCGCGGTGATGATGACTCCGACTGGAATCCGCGCCATGCAGGTGATGCAGGTGAAGGTGCCGGAGGAAGCTGTGGATGGGGCAGTGAGTGCTGACGTTGACGCAGACGCGGCACAGAGAAAGATTGGCGATCAGGCTGACAATAAGGCGGCGCAACAGACGAGCCAGGAACGTACGCGAGAGAAGCTGCGTCAGCAGTTCCGCGAAGGCAGGCTGGATGAGCGGATGGTGGAGATCGATGTGCGCGACCGCAATCAACCGAGCTTCGAGTTCCTCTCCACGCAGGGGCCGGAAGAGATGGACATGAACCTGAAGGACATGCTTCCGGGACTGTTCGGCCAGCGCACCAAGAAGCGCAAGATGAAGGTTGCCGAGGCCTTCGAATACCTGGTTCAGGAGGAAGAGTCGCGGCTGATCGACATGGACCAGGTGACGCGGTTGGCGGTGGAGCGGGTGGAGGACTCGGGGATTGTTTTTCTGGACGAGATCGACAAGATTGCGGGACGCGAGACCGGGCATGGGCCGGATGTGAGTCGTGAGGGCGTGCAGCGGGACATTCTGCCGATTGTGGAAGGCACGACGGTGAACACGAAGTATGGAATGGTGTCAACCGACCACATCCTGTTTATTGCTGCGGGTGCGTTCCATGTGTCGAAGCCGAGTGACCTGATTCCGGAGTTGCAGGGAAGGTTTCCGATCCGCGTGGAGCTGAAGTCGCTGACGGTGGAAGATTTTGTGCGGATTTTGACGGAGCCGAAGTCGTCGCTGGTAAAGCAGTCGACGGCGCTGCTGGAGACCGAAGGACTGAAGCTGGAGTTTACGCCGGAGGCGCTGGCGGAGATGGCCCAGTTTGCGTTCCGAGTGAACGAAACGACAGAGAACATCGGCGCGCGGCGGCTGCACACGATTATGGAGCGCGTGCTGGATGAGATCAGCTTCCAGGCGCCGGAGCTGTTCAAGAGCCCGCGAGGCGAGGCATCGCAGGAGGGGGTAATCGCCGAGATTGGCGCGTCGGCTCCGTTGACCGGCGAGGTGCAGAAGCCGTCACCACCGCTGCCTGTGATCGAGCGGAAGAAGGACGATGGGACGGTGGAGAAGGTGATCGTGGTTGACCCGGAGTACGTGCGCCAGCAGGTGGCGAGCATCGTGAAGGACCAGGATTTGAGCCGCTATATTTTGTAGCACTTCGTCTACGAAGTTGGGCAACACAAAACCGAGGGCGACCCATATGGCCGCCCTGGTTTATTGGAGGGGGAGTTGGCTTATGCGTTGACTGGCTGACTGATGTCGGCGAGGCGTTTGGCGAGGAGCTGTTCCAGGTCTTCGAGGGCCTTGGAGAAGCCTTCAATGCCTTCCTTCAACTTGTCGTGGGCTATGCGGTCTGCGGCGTGCATACGGTCGAAGGTGGCCTTGTCGATGGTGAGCTTCTCGATATTCATGGTAGCGGAGTTGGCGGGGTCGAGCTTACGCGGCAGATCGGCCTGGCTGGCGTCGAGTTCGGCAAGCAGCTTGGGCGCGATAGTGAGCAGGTCGCAGCCGGCGAGTTCTGTGATCTCGCCGATGTTGCGGAAGCTGGCGCCCATAATAACCGTCTTGTATCCAAAATGCTTGTAGTAGTTGTAGATGGTGGTGACAGACCGGACTCCGGGATCGTCCGCGCCGGAGTAGTCCTTGCCGGTGTCTTTCTTGAACCAATCTAAAATCCTACCTACGAAAGGCGATATCAATGTCACTTTGGCCTCGGCGCAGGCGATGGCCTGGTGCAGGCCAAAGAGCAGGGTGAGGTTGCAGTGGATTCCCTCGCGTTCGAGGATTTCCGCGGCCTTAATGCCCTCCCATGTGGATGCGATCTTGATGAGGATACGCTCGCGGGAGATGCCGGCCTTTGCATATTGCGCGATGATCTCGCGGGCCTGCTGGATGGTCTTTTCGGTGTCGTAGGAGAGGCGCGCATCGACCTCGGTGGAGACGCGGCCGGGGACGATGGCGAGGATCTTAAGGCCAAAGGCGACGGCGAGGGTCTTGAAGGCGAGGGTCGCGACGGCCTGGTCGGAGGCGGAGGGGCCTGCCTCGGTGCGTGCCTGTTGCAGGACGCCGTCGACGATGGGCTGGTAGGCGGGCATTTGGGCCGCGGCCGCGATGAGCGAGGGATTGGTGGTGGAGTCGGTCGGCTTGAACTGTTCGATGGAGTTGATATCGCCGGAGTCTGCAACCACTTTGGTCATACTGCGAAGTTGTTCGAGAAGGGAAGCCAT
Source organism: Acidobacteriaceae bacterium (assembly GCA_035510935.1). Lineage (GTDB taxonomy): Bacteria > Acidobacteriota > Terriglobia > Terriglobales > Acidobacteriaceae > Edaphobacter. Next base: position 14,474 of record DATKGA010000084.1, on the reverse strand, counting down.
AGATACTCCTTATGTGTTCGTCCGTTCGTCACTCTCATTTTACCAAGATGGCGCGGGTTGTGTAGAAGCAGGGCAATACGCGATGCGCGTGATGAATCGGATGAGACTACTTGCTAGGATGCCGATTTGTTAGTGCTCCGTTGTAAACGGAAGAGGAAGTAGAGCGAGTCTCCCATGCGTGGCCATCGACCGTCTATACTGCGCTAACAAGCGAATCCGCCCACGAATGGAGCTTACGAACAGTGAGAATACGTCGCAAGATTTTGTGGTCACTTTTAGTCATGATGATCTCTCTGCCTGGGTTTGGGAGTACGTGGTATGTCCGTAAGGATGGCGGAACGCGTTACTCCGCAAAGTCGCCCACCGGCCAGTGCGACGGCAAGGCAGACGCTGCCTATCGCGGGAAGGGAGTCAACCAGCCATGCGCCTTTAAGGACTACCGCTATCTTTGGGATGACCAGAGCTACGGCAACGATGCGTGGGTGATTGCGGGCGGCGACACGGTGATACTTCGCGGCGGGCCATGGCGGGTTGGGTTCGATGCCGCGACTGGCAAGGGCGCCGGCTATACCTGGTGTTATGGCGGACAGGGGCCCTACTCTTGCTTCAACCCCACCATTCCATCCGGCACACCAGCCCGGCATACGCGCATTCTGGGCGAGAACTACGCAAGCTGTAGCGTTGGAAACGCGGTGGATAAGACCAAAGTGACGCAGATATTCGGCGGGTTTGCCGCGGGCAGCGCGCTCAATTTATCCGGCGCGCAGTATGTGGATGTGCAGTGCCTGGAGATTACCAGCCACGCGCAGTGCGTGTCGCATGGCGATCCGATATTGCCAAGAGGGTGTAGCAGGGGCAGCCCGCTAGACGACTTCGACTCGGATGGCGTCGCCACCGACGTACATACGCACGATCTTTTGATGCAGGACTTATGGATCCATGGGCATACGGACCGGGGAGTGATCGGAGCCATCGGAGGAGTGGTTACCTGTCTGCGCTGCGATATTGCCTACAACGGAATGGCCGGGTGGGACTTCGACGATGGCAGACAAACCCCGAGCGTCAATGGAGTGTGGAACTTCAACTACTCCACGATTGAGTGGAGCGGATGCAACCAGATCTATCCCGGCAGCGGGGCCTACTCCTGTTATGGCCAGAGCAATGGCGGGTATGGAGACGGAGTTGGAACGCCGCCGGGGATCTGCCTGACGGCGAATGTGGACCACTCCGCATTCAACTACAACACGCAGGACGGGATGGACCTGGGGCATGTCGACACCGGCCGATGTACGATGACCGTCACCAACTCCACGGCCCAGGGCAACAATGGGCAACCGTTCAAGTGGGGGCCAAACGAGAATCCCGCGGTGTTTACCAACAACACCGTGATGGCGAACTGTCTGCGGATGTCTCAGCCAATGGCAGGCCTGCCCAGTACCTACAACACGCATCTGGGCGACTTTTGCCGCGCCGGCGATGCGCTCTCGTTCAACTTCCGGCAGGGCGGCACGGCGCTGATCGCCAACAATACGATCGTCACCTACGCTCCCACCAGCTTTGATATTGGGTGTTGGGACGAAGGCGGCTGCTCTGCCAGCACACTGACCTTCAAGGACAACATTGTGCTTGGGTACGACAATCGCGGGACCTACAACCTGGGTGGAAAGCCGGGCGGACCTGGCGGATTCTACTATTCGAAGGCGATCGGACATGTGATTCGCACGGACAACCTGTACTACGGAATCCGCGGTGTTGGATGCCCGATCGGTTATATGCACGAGAAATGCGGCGACCCGAAGTTTGTCTCCGAGCCACGGTTTTCCAGGGAAGAGGACCTCGACCATTTCGACTATCATCTGTCGCCTGGCAGCCCGGCGCGTGGTTTGGGGGCCAGTCCGCAGTAAGAACTTTTCATCGCAGACGAGGATCAGCGATTTAGTCCAGCACAACGCAGAAGCATGGACGCGGCGGTGCGCGCGGTACCGATGTCGAAGGGATAGAGTGCCAGTGCGCGCATAGAGCTGGCCAACGCTGCCCACGGTTGGCGGCGTATCGAAAGGGCATCGGCACGCTGTCTGTAGCACTGGCTGAGGGCGACGCGGCGCGCTGCCCAGCCGCAACCGGGAGCGCCATAATTTTTATGGATGAACTGCATCTGCGCCAGTAACATGCGCTGCGGATCGGTGGTCATGGAGCTGGGAGAGATTCTGTAGTACGCGATGACCCCGGGGACTAACGCAACCTGGTAGCGCAGAGCGATGCGGAGGCAAAGATCGCGATCTTCCGTGGCGCGCATGGTCTCGTCGAAGAGGCCGACTTCCTCGATGCATTTTCTGCGGAAGGTAATGGTGGGGCAGGGAAGGTCGACTTTGCGCCTGTAGATCAGCGGCGCGATGTGGCCTTCGGCGTACATGCTGTTTACCTCGAATGTTCCGGTTGGCTGGCCATCCTGGTCGATGGCGATGATGCCGCCGTAGGAAAGGCCAGCCTGCGGCCGCTCTCGCAGAACCTTCACCGACTCCTCCAGCCGCTGGGGCAGCCAAACATCGTCGGCATCGAGCAGGGCGAGGAATTCGGTGGTGGAGGATCGAATGGCGGTGTTCCTGGCTGCCGGAAGACCACGATTCTCCTGATGGATGTATTTGATTTTGGGACCGAAGCGGTCGAGAAACGGGGCAATCACCTCGGCGGTGTTGTCGGTGCTGCCATCGTCCACCAGCAGAATCTGCCAGTCATCGAAGGTCTGAGAAGCGACGCTCTCCAGGGCCATAGGCAGAGTTTTTGCAGCATTGAACGCAGGGATAATGACGCCGACTGTAGCCATCCTGCCTATCTTCCCACATTCACAGAGGATTGCTCTGGAAATTCGCTTTGATGGTTGCGTCCCGCAACATTCGACTGTACCGAAGCTCACATCGAGGCGGAAGAGGGTCATCTATACTGACAAGGATTCACAGCTCTGGCTTGAGTAAGAGATGAAGAGAGAAAAAGGGGATTGATGAGAGCGCTCGTGATTGACCGGCCCGGAGAGGCGCGAGTTATCGAGATGGACCGTCCGCTCGCTGACCCTCTGGAAGCCACGATGCGGATTCGCCGTATCGGCTTGTGCGGGACCGACCTCAGCACATTTCTGGGTAAGAACCCTCTGGTGACGTATCCTCGGATTCCCGGACATGAGGTTGCCGCGACACTGGAGCATGTGCCGGCCAACGACCTCGGCCTGGCCGAGGGAATGAACGTGACGATGTCGCCCTATACCAACTGCGGCAAGTGCAGCGCCTGCCGCCAGGGCCGCTTCAACGCGTGCCGTTACAACCAGACGCTGGGTGTACAGCGCGACGGTGCACTGATGGACTCCCTCAGCATGCCGGTGGCTAAGCTGTATGCGGCGCCCCTGCCGGTGGAGGAGCTATGCCTGGTGGAGCCGCTGACTGTGGGCTGCCACGCAGTTGCTCGCGGATGTGTCACCGCGGTGGATACGGTGGCGATCTATGGATGCGGCGGCGTGGGGCTGGGTGCGGTGGCAGCAGCGGCGTTCCGCGATGCGCGGGTGATTGCGATCGACATCGACGAGAAGAAGCTGGCTATCGCTGGGAACTGCGGCGCGCATGAGCTGATTAATTCCACTTGCGAGGACGTTCACGCACGGCTGCAGGAACTGACCGAAGGCCACGGGCCTGACGTTGTCATCGAAGCCATCGGCAGGCCGGACACCTATCGCGCGGCCGTGGAGGAGGTGTGCTTCGCCGGGCGCGTGGTGTATATCGGATACGCCAAGGACCACGTCAGCTTCGAGACACGCCTGTTTGTGCAGAAGGAGTTGGACATCCGCGGTTCGCGCAACGCGTTGCCCCAGGACTTCTGGGAGGTGATCCGCATGTTCGAGCAGAAGCGCTTTCCCACGTCGGAGGCCATCAGCGCGACGGTGACGCTGGAAGAAGCGCCCGCGATCCTACGCGCCTGGAGCGAGAATCCTGCAGCCTATACCAAGATCATGATCACGTTCGATTAGCCCACATCTCAAAAGCGAAATGGCGGGGTCGTTCGCAACGCGAACGATAACCCACTCATCGCGGTGAAGCTGCGATGAATGGGGCACCCGAACTCCCACCCATTCCGCAAAGAGCGCGGCATGGATGGGGCACCCGGTTACAGGGTGGGAGATTGGTGGTGGAGGAGCTGTTCGACGACGGAGTGGATCTGGACGAGGGGCCAGGGGGTGGAGACGGTTTGGGGCTGCGATTGCGCGGGCTGGTGGATGAGAAGAGCGGGTCGTGGATCGAATACGCCGCGGGAGGCTGCTTCGTCCTCCTCGGTCCAGGCGGGCAGGTCGCGCCACATGGCGGTGCGCCAGCCGTGGTCGCCCTGGACGATGAGCGTGGTCTGGTTCCAGCGGGGCGAGGATTGGAGGATGGCGAGGAGCTGGCCGAGGACGCGGTCGGTGAGGGCGAGGTTGTCCAGGTAGGAGCTGCCGCACTGGTTGGTGAAGTCGTTGCTGGCCCGGCTCCATGTGTTGGGGCTGTGGGGGAGGGAGAGGTGAAGGAAGACGAAGTCGGCCTGATCGGCGCGCAGGAGCTGGAGGGCGTGCTGTTGCAGGTCGATCTGGGTGAGGTGGCGCAGGTGCAGGTCGTAGTTGCAGAGGTCGCGGTCTGCGCGGGCGGGTGAGACGAGTTCGACGGCGAGTTGCTGTAACGGGGATGCGATATTGGCGGCGAGCGTGGCGCTCTGCGACATGGGGCCGTCCTGCATGTCGTGGTCCGTCCAGTAGCAATTCTGAATGTCGGGGGCGTAGAGGGAGCAGTAGGGGTTGTACCAGCCGACGGCGGCGGTGCGCCAGCCGGATTGCACGGCGTCACCGAAGACGGAGTCGGCTCCGTCGATGAGCTGGCGGCCGGATTCGTCGGCGTGGTGGACCCAGAGGTGGTTGTAGAAGGTGTAGCGGATGCCGTCGACGATATGGCCGGTGAGCACCGAGGGGAGGACCTTGACGGTGTGAATGCCGATGGACTGGGTGTTGGTGAAGACAGTGCTCTGGGCGCGAAGCGCGTCGAAGTTGGGGAGCGCGAGGCCGGGAGCGCGATGCTCGAAGAGCTGGTCGTAGGAGAGTTCGTCGAAGACGATCCAGACCAGGACGGGATGCTGGCGCGGGGGCTGGGGTGAGGAGACCCAGTCGGCGGTGATCTGGTTGGGTGCGGGCTTCCACGCGGCGACCCAGAGAAGTTGCGCGATGCTGGCCAGGGCGAAGAGGGCAAGAGCGGCAACAACGAAGCTGCCGGTGCGCATGAGACGGGCATACCAATTGGCAAAGCGCAGGAGGAGAAGAAGGACGATGGCGGTCCAAAGAACGAAGAAGAGAGTGACCAGGCCTTCGATGAGATTGAAAGGATTAATGGACTGGGTGCGTTGCAAAAGATACGGCGGGATGGCGACGGCGAGGAGGAGGCGAAGCCAGGGGTAGAAGCGGGTTCGCGCAAACAGGGAGAGGAGGAGGAAGAGCAGCAGGGAGAGGAGGAGGAGGTCCGCGATATGCGCGTAGCAGACCTGGGCGAGGGAGAACGGGGTGTGCATGCGGACGTCCGCGCCGCCGCCCAGCAGGTCGCCGTAGTTGGTGACCAGGATGAGCGAGGCGAGGCCAAGCGCTTGGCAGAGCTTCTTCAGCATTCCTCCATTTTCTCAAAGAGGAGGAGGATGCGTCCGTTGTCGAGTGGCTGGCGGTCGATCAGGCGGAAGCGGTTGACGCAGGCGGCGAGGAGGTCGGCTTCAGAGAGAGAGCCGTAGAGATTGTCGCGACCGCGCAGGAGGCTCTGAAACATGGGGTCGTGGACGGGAACCCACTCGACGATGAGGTGGCGGCGGGTGAGGCGATGGCAGAGGGAGAGAATCTCTGGCAGGGGGACCTGCTCCATCAGCAGGATGTGATGGATGACAGCGAGCATAAGGACGAGGTCGAATTGGGCTTCGAGACGTGGCAGCAGCGCGAGGGATTCGGCGTTGAGCCAGCCGACGGCTGGGGTGGGGCGTGCGAGGTCGGCGTGGATGGTCTGGATGGGGAGATTGCGCTGGCGGGCCATGCGAAAGAGACGGTCCGCAGCGGCCTGGTCGCGCTCTAGGGCGACGACGCTGGCCCCGAACGAGGCGGCGAGCGCGCTGAAGTCGCCGGTGTTGGCACCGATGTCGAGGACACGTGCGGGCTGCGCGGAGACGAGAGCCTGGCGTACCCACGCGAGCTTCTGACGGCCCTCGTCGGGAGTGTAGTGGGTGAGGGTCCGTGGGTAGTCGCTCCAGTTGGAGGAGGCAACGCGCGGCGCGGCGCGGAGTGTGCGACGGCGGAGGTCCTTTAGGGTACGGCGAAGGATATGGGTTGCGACCTCGGGCGAGTGGAGGGGGGATTTGCTGGGCGTCGTAGCGGATTTCGCCGGCGACTGGGTGGATTTGCGGCGCTCGAGCAGGGTTGGCAGCGTGATGAGCCAGAAGGCTGCCCGGGAGAGACGGAGGCGCCAGGAGAGCGCGGCGAAGCAGTCCGCAGGCTCGTAGCCATCGCGGCGGAAGAGGCTGAGGGAGAGCGGCCAATGGAGGAGACGGTCCATCAATAGTGGAAGCAGGAAGGTGCGGATGTACTGCCCGTAGGCGAGCCAGGTGCCAGAGTGGGAATCACGCCGTTCGAAAGAGAGGATGTCGACCAGGATGGGACGAGGGCCGTTGAAGAGGATGTTGAGCGGGGTGGCGTCCTTGAGGATCCATCCGGCGGCGAGGGCTTCGTCACAGAGGTTGAGGGTGAGTTCGGCGGCTGCAAGCCACTGCGAAGGGGTCCACTCCCACGGATAGGCGGGAATGGGAATCCTGGGATGGCGAAGGATGAGTTGAGGGCCGGAGTCGTCTGCTTCAGCCGCGATGAGGTCTCCGCGCTGCTGCATGGCCTGGCAGAAGGACGAGGCGAGAAGATCGAGTACTTCTGCGCGCGAGGAAGGGGCAATGCTGCGGACGGCCAGCTCTGCTTGCAGGGTTAGTGAACCTGCGGGATCGCGGAATGTGGCGTGGGGTGACGCAGTAGTCATGCGACTTTGCTGGGGTCACACGCCTCGGCCGCACCCGACTGGACCTCGGTTGAGGCCTCTTCTTTACGCGAGAAAAAGGTGTGGATACGGCGGCGAATGACGTAGGCGTAAGCTGCGCCGACGGAGGCGAACGTCTGGAGAGCGATCAAGCCCGATCCGGGATCGACATAGCCCCAGGCCCGGCGATCGGTGGCTACAAGCAAGCAAAAGGTGATGAAGAGCGAGAGCGCAGCGGAGACTAGTCGCTTCATGTTTAACGCCTTTCTCTGGTTGAAAGGCCGCGTTATGGCGGTTTCACCGTGTGTGATCGAGCAAAGGTTTCGTAATGTGGTCTTCCCAGGAGAAGACCACGCAAAGGTTCAACGGTTCTGGAACGGCCTAAGGTGAAACCGCTCTAGCGAACTAGAAGCGCGAATGAGAGCCCCAAGGGGAAAAAGCTCGATTTCAAAACTTTTATTGAAAACACGGGTTGTCGGGGAATGTTGCTCGCATACGAATCTTTTTAGATTCAATTTGAAAACGTCCGCTGATTAGGTAAGACGATTGTGACGCCACGGAAGATGCAGTGCCGGTTAGGATTTCGCCGAGCCAGGGTGGAGGATTGCATTCCCCGATGGAGGCGACGGGATTTGCGGAAAGAAGAGGGTGCTGAAAACTTCAACATCTCGCGCTAACCTGCCCGCAGAGGCTAAAGCCGTAGTGCAAATTATGGAATCGACGGCAGGGATAAATCCGTACCGATGAGCAGATGGAGTTTTCGGCATCCTCGAAGGCCGCGCAGGTGTGGTTGCCAAGTAATCAGGAGGGGTGGGAAGGGCTAGAATAGGGCGCATGGAACCGACCGAGATGCAGGAGTTTTCCAAGCAGATGAAGGAGGGTGGGGATGAGTCGCTGACGAAGATTTCGCTTGCGATCTCGATCCTTGCGGTGCTGGTGGCGATGGTAATGGTTTTGGGGCATCGCAGCCACACCGAGGCGGTGCTGATGCAGTCGCGAAGTGGCGACATGTGGAACCTGTTTGAGGCGAAGAAGATTCGTCAGGACAGTTTGGAGGTCGTGATCGACCAGATGACCCTGCAGCCGACGGTGGACGCGAAGGCGACGGCGGCCAAGATCGCCGAGTATAAGGAACACATTGCCAGGTGGAGCGAAGACCTGAAGGCGGAGCAGGAGACCGCTGAGATGTATGAGCGCGAGGTGAAGCATTCGGAGGCGCAGGCAGGACGCTTCGACTTGGGCGAGGCATTGCTGCAGATCTCGGTGGTGATGTCGTCGATTACGCTGTTTACGCGGCGACGAAGTTTTTTTGCAGGCGGGCTGGGTCTGGGAGCGGTGGGAGTGGCTATTGCTGCTTCCGCGTGGCTGGTGCGTTAAGGCCCGGGGCACCCAGGTGTAGACTTGGTGCGCGGTTATTGTGGGGGCATTCCCGATGAGCGAAGAGGGAAAAGGCAAGACCAGCCGACGCAGTTTTCTTGGCAAAGCGGCGGGCGCGGCGTTGGCTGCGACGTTACCGGCGCCAGCGCTGAGTACGGCGAAGCAGACGCCTGCTGTGAGCGCCAGGAGTAGTGCGGGGACCAAGAGCAAGCGACCACTGAATGTTTTGTTCTTCATGTCGGACGACATGCGGGCGGAACTTGCCAGTTACCACAGCCGGTTCAACGTGCATAGCCCGAACATCGACGCACTGGGCGCGCATGGGGTGCGCTTCGATCGCAACTACTGCCAGTTTCCGTTGTGTAATCCATCGCGCTCGTCGCTGTTCACGGGCCACATTCCGCGCGAGACCACCATCTACGGCAACGGCGATGCCGTCACGACCGCGCATCCCGAGTGGATGACCCTGCCGCATCTCTTCCGCGAAAGTGGATACACCACGCTGCGCACCGGCAAGCTCTTCCACGCCGGGCTGGACGATCACGCTGCGTGGACGGACTTTGACGGCGATGTGGAGTCCATGCACCCCACCACCATCGGAACGAAGATGGAAATTCCGCCGGCACGCATCCCCATGCCGGACGGCACACTGCCCCCACTACCCACGAACGCCAAGGCCGAGCACTCCGACGAGATTCTGGTGCTTGAGGGCAACGGCGAAGGATCGGGCGACTACATGGTGACAGACCGCGCCATCAAGATGCTTAACCAGGTAGCTGCCGATCCCAGCAAGCCGTTCTTTGTGGGCTGCGGATTCAGCAAGCCGCACAGCCCCCCGCAGGCTCCGCAGCGCTTTTTCGACATGTACGACGTCGACAAGATACAGCTACCACCAGACTTTGCGGCGTGGCCCACGGTGCCTTCGGGATGGCCCAAGGCGGCGATCCGTCCTCGCAACGCCGATTTGTTTATTGGCCGCGGCGCGTCGGAGCCGGAGGCGAAGCAGGTCATCCGCGCGTACCTTGCATCAATCTCCTGGGCGGACTGGAACCTGGGCCGCGTAGTGGCGGAGCTGGAGCGGCTCAAACTACGCGATAACACGATGATCGTCTTCGTCGTCGACCACGGATACCAGCTTGGCGAGAACGGCAAATGGTCCAAGGCGGGCAGTCTGTTTGAAGGCAGCACGCGCGTACCGCTGATTATCGACATGCCGGGAGCAAAAGGAAATGGACGCGCCTGCACACGCATGGTTCAGTCGATCGACCTATACCGGACGCTGGCAGAGATATGCCATCTCGAGGTTCCTGCCGGCGTCGAAGGAACCAGCCTTGTGCCCCTGCTGCACGATCCGCGCGGTCCGAAGTGGGACCAGTCAGCGTACAGCATCTGGAGCGAGGATGGCCGGACCATCCACGGCACGGCGGTGCGCACTGAGCAGTGGCGCTACGCAGAGTATGGCAAAAATGCGGCGAACGGTGCGTTGCTGTTCGATATGCACGCCGACCCGATGGAGCTGCATAATCTGGCGGACGATCCGAAGCATGCCGCCACGCGGGCGGAGCTGTCGAAGCTGGTGAACGCGTATAGCTATCCGGCGTAGGACTCTCATGGCTGCGCTGATATTCTTGGTACAGCGAGAATGGAGCAGCCATGGCTGGTGCCGCGAAGAATGGGATAGCACCCTGGGTGACGGTGGGTGTGTGCGGCGGAGTGGCCGCGTACAAAGCCGCCGAGCTGGTGCGAGAACTGCAGCAGCGCGGAGCGGATGTGCATGTGGTGATGACGCGCGCGGCGGAGGAGTTTGTACGGCCGCTGACGTTCTCGTCGCTGACCGGGCACAGGGTGATTACGAGTTTGTGGTGCGGGGCGGGTGGGAGCGAGACGGGAGGGGACGTTTCGGGGCACCCGGCTTCTGGACTGGACGAGCAGGGGCAGATTGAGCACATATCGGAGGCACAGGCAGCCGATGTGCTGGTGATTGCGCCTGCCACGGCGCATGTGTTGGCCAAGATGGCGCATGGGCTGGCGGACGATTTTCTGTCCACGATGATTTTGGCAACGACCGCGCCGGTGATTGTGGCTCCGGCGATGAACGTGAATATGTGGAACCACACGGCGACGCAGGCGAATGTGAGGCTGCTGCGCGAGCGGGGCGTGAGGTTTGTGGAGCCGGAGAGCGGCTATCTGGCGTGCGGTATGACCGGGGAGGGGCGGCTGGCAAGCGTCGAAGCGATTGCGCAGGCGGTGATGGATGCGCTGGCCGGTGCGGCGCGCGGGGGCACGCAGGATCTTGCGCGCGAGACGGTTCTGGTGACGGCGGGAGGGACGCGCGAGGCAATCGATCCGGTACGGTTCCTGGGCAACCGGTCGAGCGGAAAGATGGGCTACGCAATCGCTGAAGCGGCGCGGCGGCGGGGAGCACAGGTGGTGCTGGTGAGCGCGCCGACCGCGCTACAGCCTCCGGAGGGCTGCGCGTTTGTGCCGGTGACCAGCGCGGAGGAGATGCGCATGGCGGTGATGGTGCATGTGGCGGCGGCGACGGTGGTGGTGGGTGCGGCGGCGGTTGCAGACTTCCGCATGGCGACCGTTGGCGCGGAGAAGCTGCGGCGCAAGGACGGGCTGCATCTGGAGTTGGAGCCGACCGAGGACATTATGCGTGGTGTTGTGGAGCAGAAACAAACAGGAACGCTGGTGATTGCGTTTGCGGCGGAGATGGAACTGAACGTAGAGCGCGGGCGGGAGAAGATGCGGGCCAAGGGCGCGGACGCGATTGTGCTGAATGATGTTTCGCGGCCGGGGATTGGATTCGATGCGGAGCGTAATGCGGCGGTCTTTGTGACGGCGGAGTGCGCGGTGGAGATACCCGAGATGGCGAAGCGTGATATGGCGGATCGGATTCTGGACCAGGTGATGGCGCTGCGGAGCGCTTCGAGTTTAGTGCGTTGAACAAGGACACTACGGAGATTATGGCGGCCAGCCAGAATGACGACACTGCGCATCGGGGCGGTTTACGTCCCACTCTTCGCTGCGCGAAGGATGGGGCACCCGAGCGTTAGCCGAGCGTGGGCATGGTGGTATCGACGCCGGAACGGATGCCGGTGGGCCAGCGCGCGGTGATCGTCTTGAGCCTCGTGTAGAAATGGACTCCTTCGACACCGTGGACAGCGTGGTCGCCGAAGAGGGAGCGCTTCCATCCGCCGAAGCTGTGGAAAGCCATGGGCACGGGGATGGGAACGTTGATGCCAACCATGCCTGCCTGGACGCTGTGCGCGAATTCGCGCGCGGTGTCGCCGTCGCGGGTAAAGATCGAGGTGCCGTTGCCGTACTCGTGCTGGTTGATAAGGCCGATGGCGGTGGAGAAATCCTTTGCTCGGACGATACAGAGGACGGGGCCGAATATCTCTTCGCGGTAGATGCGCATCTCCGGCTTAACGTGGTCGAAGAGGCAGGCTCCGAGGAAGAAGCCAGCTTGTTCTGCTCCGCTGACAGTTTTTCTTCCATCGAGGATGAGTTGTGCGCCTTCGGATTGGCCGAGGGCGATGTAGGACTTGACGCGGTCGAGGTGCGCGGCGGTGACCAGCGGGCCGAGGTCGGCGTTGGGTTCCATGCCGGGCGCGATAGAGAGTGCTGCGATGCGCGGCGTGAGGCGGGCGATGAGGTCTTCGGCGGTTTGGTTGCCGACGGCGACGGCGACGGAGATCGCCATGCAGCGCTCACCGGCGGAGCCGTATGCCGCGCCCACCAGAGCGTCAGCTGCCTGGTCTAGATCGGCGTCCGGCATCACGATCATGTGGTTCTTTGCGCCGCCGAGCGCCTGCACGCGCTTGCCGTGCGATGTGCCCTTGCTGTAGACGTACTCGGCGATGGGCGTGGAGCCGACAAAGCTGACGGCGCTGATTCCGGGGTGTTCGAGGATGGCGTCGACGGCTTCCTTGTTGCCATGGACGACGCTAAAGACGCCATCGGGCAGACCAGCCTCGGTGAGCAGTTCGGCGATGAGGATGGAGGGACTGGGGTCGCGCTCGCTGGGTTTGAGGATGAAACAGTTGCCGCAGGCGATGGCGATGGGGAACATCCACATGGGCACCATCGCGGGGAAGTTGAAGGGTGTGATGCCGGCGACGACGCCTAGCGGCTGACGCATGGACCAACTGTCGATTCCGGGACCGACCTGCTGGGAGAATTCGCCCTTGAGGAGGTGCGGTATGCCAGCGGCGAACTCGACAACTTCAAGGCCGCGGGTGGCTTCGCCGCGGGCGTCGGAGAAGACTTTGCCGTGCTCGGAGGTGATGAGGCGGGCGAAGTCGTCGAGGCGCTGCTGGAAGAGTTCGCGGAAGCGGAAGAGGACGCGAGCGCGACGCAAGGGCGGCTGGGCTGACCAGGCTGGGAAGGCGGCCTGCGCGGCTGAGACGGCGGATGCGAGTTCGGCTCGGGTGGCGAGGGGGACGAGGGCCTGGATTTGGCCGGTGGCGGGGTTGTAGACGGGGGCGGTGCGGGCGGAATTACCAGCGACGGCGTGGCCGGCGATCCAGTGTGGGATGGCGCGTGGTGTGCTAGTGGACGCGGATGCAGTGTTGGGAAGGACGGCGGTGGACATAGACGGGCCTCGATGGTGAAGCATTAGAGTAGATCATCGAGGGCGGGGAGGGGAACCGGGGCGAACGAATCTCGTCAGTAACGGGTGCTGCCATAAATATGGTAGGATGGATTTATGAGAACCACGGTCGACATTCCGGACCCTATCTACCGTATGTTGAAGACGCGTGCTGCGGCTGAGGGGGGTACGGTCAAACAACTGCTTCTGCGCGGCGCGGAGGTGGTTTTGCGTGCACCAGTCAAGAAAAAAGTGGGACGGCTGAGTGAGCCCATCTTCAATAAAGGCAAACCAGGATCGTTGCACCTTACAAATGAAATGATCTATGACCTCATTGATTTTCCCTGATCTGAATGTATGGATGGCTCTCTCTCTGCAAACGCATGATCACCATGCGATTGCATGGGCTTGGTACAAGACATTACACAGACAAGAGGAGCTAGCGTTCTGCCGGATGACGCAGCTTGGCTTCCTGCGGCTGGCAACAACGCAGAGCGTCGCGGGCGAAGAACTCGTCGATCAGATAGGAGCGTGGGCCGCCTACGATCGGTGGATCTCAGCAGGCGGTGCCACATATCTGGAAGAGCCTTTTGGTATCGAGATAGAGTTTCGATTTCATGCAGATCGAAGGACTCCTTCGCCCAAGGAGTGGGGCGATTCGTATCTGGTGGCGTTTGCGGCGGCGGCCTCGCTGCCTTTGGTTACCTTCGATAAAGGATTGAGCCAGCGCTACGCGAGGTCGATCCTGCTTAGTTAGAGCAATCTCGATTGCTATTTTGGATATGATTCCAGAGGCTATAGAGTTAGCCAGTGGAACTGGTGGCTTGGACCGCTGTACGCAACAGATGTCCTTGAGCTCGATGTGACTCATGGCTTCGTGGATTGGCCGGGTGTACGAGAGCGATCACCTGCACTGTGAGATCTGGAAGTAATTGCAGCCGATGTCCCATGCTCGGCTGGCGTGACTGTATTTCGGCAATGTCACCATAGCTATGAAGACTATATTCGGGAAAAGCTTCCCCAAATGCGAGAGGTACTTTACTCCCTAAAAGTGCAATGACCTTAGGGCGAACAATCATAACCTGAGATCTTAAGGCCGCAACGCAAGCATGGTGATATTGCTGGGTGCATTTGAACTTTCCGGTATTTGATGTTTTCTTCTTATCGCCGGGTTTGGGTTCCGGATGTACGATTGCGCCCAGATAGAAGTTGGTAAAGAAACACTCATCCTCCGCGACTCTTGCGGCAGGTAAAAAAGATTCTTTCAGATTTATCCAAGTTTTCATTCGTTGATGGTCTTCCGCGCCCCGTTCTACTGACTTGTAGAATCCAACATCCGTATCGAAATTGTGACCGATGAACATAATCGGTGATTGGGGAAAGGATCGACTTTTATATCCGCGACCACCCGGAAAGAAGTTGGGGTAGTGGCGACCCCTCCTCTTCCC
>DATKGA010000083.1:0-9780 GCA_035510935.1 Acidobacteriaceae bacterium | reverse complement strand
GTGACCCGTTTACGAGAGAAGGATCTGTACCTTTGGGGTAAGTCCGCAGCGAATCAGCTGGAGACCGATATTGAGGATGGCTTTCCTAAGCGTACCTAGCTCGTAATTGAAAGTAGCAAGCGTACAAAGGGGATGCGGTGGAGAGACGAGAGTTTGTGAGGGCGGCGGTAGCGGCGGGGATGGGTGCGGGGGCGATTGGTGCGGAGGGCGGTGCAATGGCGGGACAAACTACAACCGCAGGTCCTTCGACTGCGCTGCGCTCCGCTCAGGATGACAACGGCAGAGGCGGTCAGGAATTTTATCAATTGAGGAAGTACGCACTGCGCAATGGGCCGCAGACGGTGCTGACGCAGGGATACTTTGAGCGGGCGCTGATTCCTGCCCTGGGGCGGCTGGGGATGGGGCCGGTGGGGGCGTTCAAGCTGGACATCGGGCCGGAGACGCCGACGTACTATGTGCTGATTCCGGCGACGGATGCGGCCGCGCTGGTGGAGTTGGATGCAAAGCTTGGGGCGGATGCGGAGTATGTGAAGGCCGCGGCGGGATTTCGCGATGCGCCTGCGACGGCCCCGGCGTTTGAGCGGGCAGAGCGGACGCTGCTGGGTGCGTTCACAGGATGGCCGAAGCTGGTGGCGCCGAAGCTGGTGGACGGCAAGCTGCCGAAGCGCATCTTTCAGCTAAGAACGTATGAGAGCCCGAGCCAGGCGGCGCACGCGAGGAAGGTGGCGATGTTCAACGAGGCGGAGATTGGGATCTTTGTGCGCACAGGGCTGACACCGGTGTTCTTTGCAGAGACGCTGGTGGGGACACGGATGCCCAGCCTGACCTACATGCTGACATTTGCGGACACGGCCGAGCTGACGGCGAAGTGGGCTGCCTTCGGAGCCGATGCGGCGTGGAAGGAGCTGTCGCGCAAGCCGGGCAATACGGACGCGGAGATTGTGAGCAACATCAGCAACCTGTATCTGAGTCCGCTGGCGTGCTCCCAGATCTAGTTGCAGGTTGCAGGTTTCTTAAAGGAAAACCGGGAGTCTGCGGTTGGCAGACTCCCGGCTTTTTTTGTGGTTGGGTCACAGACCTGGGAGGCTTGTTTGCCCCGCCCACAAATTTGCCGCCCACTAGCGGGTTTACTGTCCCGGCGGTCCGTCGGGCGAGCATCCCGCGACCATGGCGAAGCTTCCGGAGCCGAGGTTGAAGATGAGGCCGTTGAAGCGAACCGTGCTTCCGACGGTGATGGCCGGCGGCGCGGTGGCTCCCGTCGCGGTGGATGCCGGTGGAGGCGCTGTTGCCGCACCGGTGTAAACGGTGATGGTGCTGGCCCCGCTGAGCGAACTGAAGGCCGAGCCGCTAGCCAGGGAGAAGGTGTAGGCGGTGTAGGCGCCGCTGGTGGCGATTGCGGTCACGGTTCCGTCCACGGTCTGGGGAGCCAGGTAGACGGTGGTTGCCGTCGCTGTTTCCGCGGATGCGGAGAATGCCGAGGTGACAACGCCCACGGTCTGCCCGGCGACCAGGTTGGACGAAGTGAACGAGGGCGTAAACGGCAGGCCAGTGAGGGTGACGAACTGCGGCGAGATGGAGTAGGTGGTCGACGAGGAGGTGGTGACGTTGACGATGTCGCCGGTGGAGGACGGGCCAACCGACGGTCCCGCACCCTGCATCAGAGCCATCTTGAAGCTGCCCGTGCTGACTGAGGTCACAGGACCGGAGATCATGTTGGACTGCTGACCGTTGGGTGGCGGCGGCGGGATCTGGATGCTGGTGGCGAGGTAGACTCCACCCGACTCGACAATGAAGTTGACCTGGACGATCTCGCCGGCAGTCAGCGCCGAGAGCGAGGTAAAGTTCGGGCCCTGGAGCATGGTGGAGCTGTTGGTGGTGACGGTGAAATCGGCGCCGGAGGCGGGCTGTAGGGTCACGCTGGTTCCGCTCACCGAGACGACTGTGGCCATCTGTTGCATCCCAGTGCCGTTCTGGCTGTTCGGCGGTGCCGCAGCAGAGGGTGGCACGGGCTTGAGACTGAATACAGGTGTGACCGTCACGGTGGTGCCGGAGATGGCAACCGACTGACCGGCCAGCAGATCAATCAGAAGCGATGTGGAACTGTTGTTGACCACGAACCCTGACCCCGGGAAGGTAAACGTGAACGACGTTGTGGCCAGTGTGGGCGTTACCGACACTGGCTGACCCGAGCTGTTGATGTAGGTGATCTGAGGGCTGGAGAACGTGATGACGGCCGAGGTATAGGTGTCCTGCGGGATGCTGGCCGTGACCAGCGGCGCCTGGATGCCGTTGAGATGGCATATTTCGATGGTGGCGGGTGCCGGGAGGATGCTGGCCGTCTGGCCGGCGGAGTCGGTCAAGGTGATGGTGTTCAGTGTCAGGCTGAAGGCGACCAGCTGGTCGCTGGGGGCGTCGGTGATCAACACCGGGACGGTGGACGAAGACGCGTTGATGTTGCTGACCGTGCCCGGCGTAACAGAGCTGGAACATCCCAGCACCAGAGCGGCAGCCAGGCCGAAGCTGCCGGCAGCGCCAAGAATACGTGTCATAGAAGTCGTGAGAATACGATTGCAAAGATTCATAAGTCTCTCCCTGGAGGGTCTGCTCATGCCAACCCGTTCGCAGCAATAGACGGGTGACCCGCGGCATGGATTACAGGACGCGTAAAAATTCCTTGCAGGATGATCGCGAGTATGCGATAACTACGTTATGCGTAGTACGCGAAACGTAGTAGAGACGGACGACGGCCCAGGATTGGGGCACTATTCCGACCCACCGCTGCTTGTGCTTGGCAGCCTCGCCAACGGGCCGAAGCACGGACACGCCATGATCGAAGACATTGTGCGCCTGTGTGGAACACGACTAGGGCCTGGGACGTTGTATGGGGCGATCGCCCGGCTGGAGCAGCAGGGATGGATTGCGCCGCTTCCGCCGGAGGATCGGCGACGGCCGTATCGGATCACAGCGGAGGGGCTGCGCGTTCTGCGAGCAAGACTGACTATCATGCATCATTTTGCGAAAGCGGGACTGGGCAGGCTGGAGCACCTATGACGCTGGTGAACGAATGAAACAGAGGCTTGCCCGTATGCTTACGCGCCTGTATCCCCCCGCCTGGCGAGATCGCTATGGCGAAGAGTTCAAAACAATGCTTGAGATGAGCCCCGGTGACCTTGGCACAGTAGCCGACAGTGTGTGGTCGGCGTTGCGCGAGCATGTCATTCCAACACGAGGAGGCAAGATGGCACAGGAAACGAATTCCTTTGGTGCAATGATGAGACGGCCAAGCGCGTATCTTCCGGTGGCGATGTCGCTGGCTGCATTAACGATGGTTCTGGGCGCGGTTGCTGTGGGCCTTGCCCGGGGAGGCCACGTAGCTCGCGATCCGGACGAAGGGTCCATCGCGCACCTATTCCAGTTGCTGATGACGGTGCAGTGGCCGATTACGCTGTTTTTTGTAGTGAAGTGGCTGAAGAGTGCTCCGCGACAGACGATGGGGGTGTTGGGGCTACAGGCCGCGGCGTGGCTGGTGGGATGCGCGCCGGTATATTTTCTGCATCTGTAGATGGGTGATGTACTGCTCAGGAGCGGGCAGGATCGGGGGCGGCGATGGGAAGAGTGAAGGTGAAGACGGAGCCGTGGTCAACCTGGCTGGTGACGCCGATGGTGCCGCCGTGCGCGAGGACGATGGCGCGGCAGATGGCCAGGCCCATCCCTGTACCGCTGACGCGGCTGCGCTGTCCCTGGCCCCGATAGAATTTGTCGAAGATCAAACCCTGTTCCATGGGGTCGATGCCGGCCCCTCGGTCTGCGACGCTGATGGAGAGCATGTTCTTCTGGGGGTCGGCGGCAACGAAGATGGGCTGCCCCGGCGGAGAGTACTTGGCCGCGTTTCCCAGGAGGTTGGCCAGCACCTTTTCAATCCATGACTTATCCGCGAGCACGTTGGGCAGGAAGCTGGAGAGGGAGACGCGAAAATCGCGGGAGGGATGTTCGCATCGGCACTGCTCGACCGCGACATAGATCAAACTCGCGATGGACTGCGGTTTCAACTCCAGTTGGACCTTGTTGGCGTCGAGCTGGGACATTTCGACCGCCTGTTCGATGAGGCGGTTGAGGCGGTCGGACTCCTCGTCGATGATGGTAAGCATCTCCTTCTGTGCCGTGGCATCGAGGGCCTGCTGGGAGAGCAGCGAGCTGATGGAGGCCTTGATGGAGGTGAGCGGAGTGCGCAGCTCGTGGGTGACGGAGTCGAGCAGGGCGGTGCGCAGGCGCTCTGTTTCCTTGGCTGCCTTGGAGCGGGCGCTGTCTTCCAGCGCCTCTGCGCGCTCGATGGACATGGAGACCAGGCCACTGAGACCCTCCATGGTCTCGCGGGAGAGCGAAGTGGCTTCCAGCAGCACGGCCCCACTGGGGCGTACGCCAACGCGCAACGGAATGACGGCAGGAAAGCCGTCGGCGGTGGAAGTGATGACGGGATGGAGCATGGCGTCTCGCAGATCGCGGACAATTTCCGTGCGACTGCGTTCTGTGCCTTCTGCGCTGCTTGATATATCGCCTGGGTTCCAGGCCACATTCGGGCTGGAGATGCGTTTCGGGTCAGAGAGATAGATGCGGTCGCCGTCGCAGAGATAGAGCGTGACAGCCGGGCTGTTGAAGGCATTGGCCACGCTGGAGGGAATGAAGTTGAGAAGTTGGGCGACGTTCTCCGGTTGCAGCAGTTGACGGCCGAGCCGGTACAGCATCTCGGATTCGAGGCGGCGTGTGTCAGCCTCGTGCGACTCCTCGCGAATTCTGGAAGCCAGGTGGCTGGCGTAGATCGCTGTACCAAGAAAGGCGAAGAGCGCGATCCAGTCCTGGGTGTCGCCGATGACAAAGGTGCCGACAGGGGGAATAAAGTAGTAGTCGAAGATGAGAGCCGCGGCAATGGAAGCTCCGATGGCGTAGCGCAAGCCCCAGCTTCCGGCAAACATAAGCACAAAGAGAAGCAGACTGAGTGATACGGTGGTATTGTTTGCCCTATTAAAATAATGATAGAGAGCTACAATACCGGCAAGCCCACAGGCGATGAGAATCCAGCGTACTGCCTCGATTATGCGTTTGATAGACACAATCAGAATTGTATAGAAAGATAAGCCAAATGAATCCAGAACAACCTCATATTAAGACTCCAGAAGAATGGCTTGCGGCGGCGGAGGGCCAGAAGCGCGGACGGTTCAAGGTGTTCCTGGGATATGCGCCGGGGGTGGGCAAGACCTTCAGCATGTTGAGCGAGGCGATCCGCCGCAAGAGCCGCGGCGAGGACGTTGTGATCGGCATCGTAGAGACGCACGGGAGATCCCGCACAGCCGAGCTTGCGGCGCAACTGGAGCAGATTCCGCGCAGGAAGATGGAGTATAAAGGCGCCCTGTTTGAAGAGATGGACGTGGACGCGGTGCTGGCGCGGAAGCCCCAGGTGGTGCTGATCGACGAGCTGGCGCACACGAATGTGGAGGGCTGCGACCACCCAAAACGTTTCCAGGACGTATTGCAGATTCTGGAGGCGGAGATCGATGTGCTCTCGACGCTCAATATCCAGCATGTGGAGAGCATTACGCCCCGGGTGCAGAGCCTGACCGGGGTTACCGTGCGCGAGACGGTTCCCGACTGGGTGCTGGACCGTGCGGACGAGATCGTGATGAGCGATCTGACGCCCGAGGCGCTGGTACACCGCATGAGCCGCGGTGACATCTATCCCCAGGAGCGTGTGGAACGGGCCCTGCAGAACTTCTTTCGACGCGGCAACCTGATTGCGCTGCGCGAGATGGCGCTGCAACGGGTGACGCGCGCGGTGGACCGCACCCTGGACGACTATGTGACGCGCAAGCAGTTGAGCGGACACTGGCAGATCGCCGAGCGGGTGGCTGTGTGCATCAGCTCCAATCCGGAGTCGCGCGACCTGATCGCGCGCGGGGCGCGCATGGCGGAGGCGATGAATGCAGAGTTCTTTGTGCTGCACGTGGAGAACGAACAGGAGGTGCCGGAGAACCTGCGGCGGTCGCTGGAGGCGAATATTCAGTTTGCCGAGAACGTGGGAGCGAGGGTGGTCCGTCTGAAGGGCAGCAGCGTCCCCACGGTGACCAGTGAGTATATTTCCAAGAACAGAATCACGCAGGTGATCTTTGGGCGGTCGGCGGTGAAGGGATGGAAGAAGTATGCGTACTATCTTGCGCTACAGCAGTTCATGAACGACGCGCCGCATGTGGATGTGCATATCGTGACGCAACAGGCGAAGTAGTTCTGTGTGCAAGGTACAACGTACGAACAGTGGGCTGAAGGGTTGGGGCCATGCGAATTTTGATTGTCGACGATGAACCGCAGATCACGCGGGTGCTACGGGCTTCGCTACAGAGCAATGGGCATGAGGTGACGGTTGCGCAGGATGGCATAGAGGCTCTGGCGCGTTTCATGAAGTCCGAGCCGGAGTTGGTGATTACCGACCTTGCGATGCCGGGGATGGATGGCATCGAGCTGACACGGGAGATCCGTTCCCGGTCGCAGGTGCCCATCATCGTGCTCTCGGTGCGCAGCCAGGATGTGTCCAAGGTGGCGGCGCTGGACGAGGGCGCGGACGACTACATCACTAAGCCGTTCAGCATCCAGGAGCTGCTGGCGCGGGTGCGCGTACAGTCGCGGCGCCTGGACGGGAGCGAGCCGCAAGCCAGTACGTTCGCGCTGGGAGATTTCCGCATCGATGTTGAGCGGCGCCAGGTGCTGGTGCGAAACACAGAGGTACACCTGACGCCGAAGGAGTTCGACCTGATGCTGTTCTTCATACGCAATGCGGATCGAGTACTCACCCACAAGACGCTGCTGCGCGCGGTGTGGGGCGCGGCGGGGGCCGATCAGCCGGAGTATCTGCGCGTACTTGTGGCGCAACTGCGCAAGAAGATTGAGCCGGGCGGGGAACCGCAATATATTCTCAGTGAGCCGTGGGTAGGTTACCGGCTCAGCCCGAGTCCCGCCAGTGCGGATGAGGCTCGCCAGGACGAGACCAATCCGGACAGCGCGGTCTTTATAAAATCTTAACGCGATTTCTACTGCAATTCTATGTAGATCATTGCGAAACTTAATTTGGAATTCTGTTGCGCAGAAAGTGATAGGCGCGGCAGGCCGCAGGAGCTGAGTTATGAGCGATCTCGTCTTCCTAGCCGTTTCACTCGCATTCTTCTTTGTTGCCATGCTGTATGTCTACGGCTGCCAGTCGTTGAAAGGCGGGCGCGAAGATGCTTGAAAATATTCTTCTCCTCCTACTGACTGCCGGCTTGCTGGTGTATTTGGTCTTTGCGCTTTTGCGACCGGAGAAATTCTGAGATGACCACCAATGGATGGCTGCAGATTGCGGTCTTCTTCGCCCTGGTGCTGCTAACGGCGAAGCCGATGGGGCTGTACATGGCCCGGGTATATGAACGGCAGAAGACCCTGCTCGACCCTGTGCTGGGGCCGGTGGAGCGGCTGCTCTATCGTATGACCGGAGTCGATGCGGACGCTGAGATGGGCTGGATGGAGTATGGCGCGGCGATGCTGATCTTCAGTCTGGCAACGTTGCTGCTGACTTACGCGGTGGAGCGGCTGCAACATGCGATCCCGCTGTGGAATCCGCAGCATCTTGCGGCGGTTGAGCCGTATTTAGCATGGAACACGGCGGCGTCGTTCACGACGAACACCAACTGGCAGTCGTATGTCCCCGAGACCACGATGAGCTATCTGACCCAGATGCTGGGTCTGGCGACCCACAATTTCTGGTCGGCAGCAACGGGCATGGCGCTGGCGATTGCATTCATTCGCGGCATTGCACGGCGCGAGACCAGGAAACTGGGAAATTTCTGGGTGGACCTGACCCGCGGAACGCTGTGGGTGCTTCTGCCCATCTGCGTGGTGTATGCGCTGGCGCTGGTGTCGCAGGGCGTGGTGCAGAACCTGAAGCCGTATGATATGGCGACGCTGGTGGAGCCACAATCTGTAACTACTACGGGCACAGATGGAAAGCCGGTGACGAGCACGGTGACGACGCAGACGATTGCTCAGGGGCCGGCCGCCTCGCAGGAGGCGATCAAGATGCTGGGCACCAACGGCGGCGGCTTCTTCAACGCCAACAGCGCCCACCCGTTCGAGAATCCCACCCCGCTGTCCAATCTGCTGGAAATGTTCTCGATTTTTCTGATCCCCGCCGGACTGTGTGTGACGCTGGGCAAGATGACAGGATCGCCGAAGCATGGATGGGCGGTCTTCTGGGCAATGTCGATCCTATGGTTCGCCGGGGTTGCCACATGCTACTGGGCGGAGTCGCAGCCCAATCCGCTGCTGCATGGGGTGGACCAGAGGGTGGAGTCGGCAGGACCGGGACAGTCGTTAAACTCCGGCGGCAACATGGAGGGCAAGGAGGTGCGCTTCGGCGTAGCCAACTCCGCGCTGTTTGTCACGGTAACGACGGACGCGAGCTGTGGCGCGGTCAACGCCATGCACGACTCGTTGATGCCGCTGGGCGGACTGGTGCCGATATCCAATATCCACCTGGGCGAGATCATCTTCGGCGGAGTAGGCGCGGGCATGTATGGAATGCTGATCTTCGTCATACTGACGGTCTTCATTGCGGGGCTGATGGTGGGCCGCACGCCGGAGTACCTGGGCAAGAAGGTAGAGGCGTACGACGTGCAGATGTCGATGCTGTACTTCCTGATCTTCCCCGTCGTGATTCTGGGTTTTGCGGCGGTTTCGGTGCTATCGCCAAGTTTCGGAACGTCGAGCCTGTCGAACCATGGGCCGCACGGTCTGTCGCAGATTCTGTATGCCTACACGTCTGCGGCGGGCAATAACGGGTCGGCGTTCGCGGGCTTGAACGCGAATACGCACTGGTACAACTCGACGCTGGGGATCACCATGCTGGCGGGACGCTTCCTGATGATCGTACCCATGCTGGCGGTCGCGGGAAATCTTGCGACCAAGAAGATCGTGCCGCCGTCGCTGGGCACATTCCCGGTGACATCGTCGCTGTTCACGGTTCTTCTGGTGGGCGTGATTGTAATCGTCGGCGCGCTGACGTTCTTCCCGGCGTTGAGTCTTGGCCCGATTCTTGAACACTTGTTGCTGCGCTCTGGGATCAGCTTTAGTTAGTAAGTCTGTTAGTTGGCGAATTAGAAGAGGCTAAGAGATGAGTGCTGCAAACACAGGTACGTCGAAGAAGCGGGCGCTGTTTGAATCGTCCATCGTTCGCCGCGCGGCCGTGGATTCGCTGAGGAAGCTGAATCCAGTGCTGATGGCGAAGAACCCCGTGATGTTTGTGGTGGAGGTGGGCAGCGTTGTCACCACGGTGCTGCTGCTGATGCCGCATGGCGCGCACCAGTTCGGCTTCAACCTGCAGATCACGCTGTGGCTGTGGTTCACGGTGCTGTTTGCGAACTTCGCGGAGGCGATGGCGGAGGGGCGCGGCAAGGCGCAGGCGGACGCGTTGCGCAAGGCGAAGAGCGAGACGACCGCGTACAAGCTGAAGGCGAACGGCGAGGTGGAAGAGATTCCCAGCTCGCATTTGCGCGTGGGCGACAAGGTGCGGGTGGTGGCGGGGCACATGATTCCGGGCGATGGCGAGGTGATTGAGGGCGTCGCGTCGGTGGACGAATCGGCGATTGTGCGCCGGGCGGCGGTGGATTCGCTGAAGAAGCTGAATCCAGTGCTGATGGCGAAGAACCCCGTGATGTTTGTGGTGGAGGTGGGGAGTGTTGTGACGACGGTGCTGCTGTTGCTGCC
>DATKGA010000082.1:0-18696 GCA_035510935.1 Acidobacteriaceae bacterium | reverse complement strand
TCCGCCAGCGCAAGCCCTGCATCGGCTGCCATCCGCCGCACAGCGGGCTTCTGCATCTCGCCCAGCGGAAACAATGTGCGCGATAACTGCTCCTGGGTCAATCCAAACAGAAAATACGTCTGGTCCTTCGACTTGTCCTCCGGCCGCGACAGAATCCAGCGGCCGCGCTCCGCATCGTACCGGTTGCGTGCATAGTGCCCCGTGGCGACGCGGTCCGCGCCAATCTGCCGGGCCGTATTGATCAACGCGTCGAACTTCAGGTGGTTGTTGCACAGCGTACATGGAATGGGCGTATGTCCGGCCAGGTACTCGTCCACAAACGGGCGCACTACTTCGGCCTCGAAGCGCTCCTCCTGATTCACCAGATAATAGGGAATGTCGAGGTGTTCGGCCACGCGCCGCGCATCGTACACGTCGTCGATGGAGCAGCAACGCCCCTGCACCGCCTCGGGCATCCCCTCGTGCCCGGCAAGCCGCCGCTGGTTCCACAGTTGCAGTGTCAGGCCGACCAGCGTGTGCCCCTCGGCGCGCAGCAGCGCCGCGACGGCGGAGGAGTCCACTCCACCGGACATGGCCACTGCAATCGTCTCGGGCTGTGGGAGCGTACTCAAGCGTCTATTACCCCAATCTTGTCCATAGATTCATTATCGCAACTTTAACGCACCTTGCCGGGCATTCGGGAATCTAACCTGCCGATGATCTTCTTTCGCCGAAGCCTTCCATCAGAGTGCCTGCGCGCCGCGCTCACCGCAGTCCTGATTGCGCTCTTCACGAGTCCAGCCGCCCACGCTGGCCCCCCGTTCCAGACCGACGATCCCGACCCGGTTGAGTTCCGCCACTACGAGATGTATGCCTTCGAGCTCTCTGATGGCACTGGCAAGAACGCCGGCGGGACGTCGCTTGAAGTTCCCGCCTACGAGGTGAACTACGGCGTGGTGCCTAACGTGCAGCTCCACCTTGTTCTGCCGCTCACCGTGAGCTTTGCGCCCTCCGGCGGCCCCACCAACTACGGCATGGGCGACAGCGAACTGGGAGCCAAGGTCCGCTTCGTCAAGGAGACCAGGCGCGTGCCTGAGATCGGTATCTTCCCCTTCTTCGAGCTGCCCAGCGGCAACGCAGACAAGGGCCTCGGCGTAGGCGCAACCTGGTACCGCATGCCGCTCTGGCTGCAGAAGAGCTGGGGACCGGATGACCGGCAGTGGACCAGCTACGGTGGCGGCGGCGAGGTCGTCAACTCATCCGCGGGTTACGCCAATGGCTACAAGGATTATCCCTTCTCCGGCCTGCTGGTGCAGCGCCAGCTCACGAAGAAGGTCACCCTCGGCGGTGAGCTCTACGGCCACGGCGCGGAAGGACCCGCTGCCACCAGCACGCGCGCTGCCACCATGCTGGATCTGGGCGGCATCTACGAGTTCAAGCCGGGCTTCGACCTGCTCTTCGCCGCGGGACGCAGCATCTACGGGCAGCCGGAGACCTACACCTACCTCTCGCTCTACTGGACCTGGGGTCCGGGCAGCGCGGGTGATCAGGAGCAGCCAGGCAATGGCACAGGCTCCAAGATGCTCTCTCCACTTACACGGCTGCGGCTTCATTAAGCGGCATGGAGGTTGCAATGGAAGTTACTCAGCGAGAACTTGTGACCATGGTTCACGGAATGCTCTTCGGCGGATACTTCCTAATGGCCCTATTCGGCGCGCTGGTTCTACTGCTGGAGCGGAACAGTTCAAACGCTTCCTCCACGCAGACCGCACCCCGCTGGCAAACCCTCTATTGCTTCCTCTTGACCGCCGCTGGCTGGGCCGCTGTGCTCTCCGGCGCCTTCATCATCTATCCGTGGTACCGCGCCGTAGCGCCAGCAGGAGCCGACCTCGCGCTGTATCCCAAAATTCTTCTCACCGCACACCCCTACACCGCCGGCTAGCACAACTTCGTCATGGAGTGGAAGGAGCACGTCGCTTGGATCGCGCCCATGTCCAGCACCATGGTGGCATGGGTCGTGATGAAACACCGCGCTGCGTGGAACGCCCACCGAATTGTTCGCATCACCGTCCTCGGGTTCGCCGCCACGGCTTTTCTTGCAGCCATGATCGCCGGTGGCTGGGGAGTAATGATCAACAAGAAGGCTCCTGTTGAGGGCGGCCGATCCGTTCAACTGATGGAGAGCGCAAGATGACCGAACCTAAGTTCGTCCCGCAGAATCCCGCAGCAAACGGCCCTGTCGCAGCCGCTGTTCTCGCATGTGGATTCGGTTGCTTCTTCCTCGGAGTCCTCGCCGTCGCCGCGGATGGCTCCAATAGACTCGCCGCCGTGCTGAACTTCTACAACCCCACTGGCCCGCTCTCCGGTGTCACCACTGTTGCGATTGCCCTCTGGCTGGCCTGCTGGACTGTTCTAGCCGCTCGCTGGAGGAATAAGTGCGTGGCCTTTGGCAAGGTCAGCGCAATCGCGTTCCTCTTATTGGCACTTGGCCTGCTGCTCACCTTCCCACCCTTCGGCGACCTGATTCTGGGCCGGTGAGGGCTGGGCGCCGCGCCCTATCGAATCAGTTCGCGAGCGCGGCCTGGACGGCAGCGACGATCGCCGGATCATCGGGCACGACCTCGGGCGAGAAGCGAGCAACCACATTACCGTCGCGACCAATCAGGAACTTCTCGAAGTTCCACAGGATCCCAGGCTCAGGGTTCGTCGGCGGAAAACCATTCTTGCTCAGGAATCCGTTTAGCTTCTCCCGAAAACCCTCGCGGGTCTCGCCGGTTGCTTTTGGCTCGGCGGCGATCAGCGCCGAATACAGCGGATGAATCTCAGGCCCCGTCACTGCAATCTTGGAAAACATTGGGAAATCAACTCCGAAGCTGGACTGGCAGAACGTCGCTATCTCATCGTTGGAACCCGGCTCCTGAGCACCGAAATCATTCGCAGGAAATCCTGTTACTACCAGCCCCTGGTCCTTGAACTGTGCATACACCTTCTCCAGAGCGTCGTACTGCTTGGTCAAGCCGCACTTCGACGCGACATTGACCACCAGCAGCACGTTGCCGCGATATTTCCCGAGCGAGGTTGGTTCGCCCGCGATGGTCTGTACGGGAATATCGTAGATGGGCATGGACATGGCTCTCTCCTGATTGCTTCTATGATACAAGTTGTGATGTTTGGTTGACACGGCAAGCTGCTCAGGCAGCCGAGGTGAAGTATGGTCCGCACTCAAATTACATCCACCCATGGATGAGATGCGGGCGTGGAAGTCCCGGTGCATTAACTTTCTAAATTAACTGCACACGCTACCTGGTTCTCCGTCACACCATTTATTATTAGAGATACATGTCCCTAGCTAATGCCCTGTTTGGCAGACCCTTGGCCACGAGCGAAGAACGCGCCGAGCACATCGGCGTGTACGCCGGTATTCCCATCTTTGGCCTGGATGCGCTGACCTCAGCCGCATACGGGCCGGAGACGGCGCTGTCGCTGCTGATCCCGCTGGGTCTGATGGGTGTTCACTACATTGTCCCCATCATCACGGCCATCCTCATCCTGCTGGTCATCGTCTACTTCAGCTACCGTCAGACCATCGCGGCGTACCCTGGCGGCGGTGGTTCGTATACCGTAGCCACTGAGAATCTGGGCACTGGGCCCGGCCTGCTGGCCGCGGCAGCTCTGATGATCGACTACATCCTGACCGCCGCGGTCGGAGTCTCCGCCGGCATCGAAAATGTAGTCAGCGCTCAGCAGTGGCTTTTTCCCCATACCCTGATGCTCTGCCTGATCGTCCTTGCCGTGCTGGCCATCGTCAACATGCGCGGGGTCAAGGACACAGGCGCGGCCTTCATCATCCCGACATTTCTTTTCGTCGGCACTCTTACGGTTACTATCGCCATCGGCGTGTTTCACGTCTTCAAGTCCGGGGGCCATCCATCGGCTGCCACAGAGATGCCTCATGCAATGCCTGCGACAATGGCTTATCTAAGCGTGTGGCTTCTGATGAAGGCCTTCTCCAACGGTTGCGCCGCAATGACCGGAGTTGAAGCCGTCTCCAATGGCGTGATGGCCTTCCGCGATCCAAGAGCGAAAAACGCACAGCGCACCCTGACGGTCATCATCGCCATTCTGATCGTTCTGCTCTTTGGCACCGCGTGGCTGGCCAAGAAGTACGGCATCATGGCCATGGATCAGGATCTGCCAGGCTACCAGAGTCTGCTCAGCCTGATCGTCATGGCGGTCTTCGGACGAGGGTGGTTCTTCCAATTCACCATGTGGTCGGTCTTCCTTGCGCTCTGCCTAAGCGCCAACACAGCCTTCGCCGACTTTCCCCGCCTCACCCGCGCCATCGCGCTGAACGATTACCTCCCCCACGTCTTCGTCCTGCGAGGACGGCGACTCTTATTTTCGTACGGCATCTACGCACTCACCTTCATGACGGCCGTCCTTCTCATCGCCTTCCGCGGTCGCGTCGACCAACTCATCTCGCTCTACGCCATCGGAGCCTTCCTCGCCTTCACCTTGTCCCAGGCCGGCATGGTCATGCACTGGAAGAAACAGGAGCGCGACCACAAGGGCCGCCACTGGCACATGCTGGTCAACGGCACCGGCGCCGTGGCTACGGGCATCACCACCGTTATTGTGTTGATCGCCAAATTTACCTCCGGCGCATGGATCACCGCGCTGCTGGTGCCTACGCTCATCGTGCTGATGATGGTGATCAAGAAGCACTACAAGCGGGTCAAGGGCGAGATCGTCGAGATGGCCCCGCTCACTCTGACCAACATGCAGCCGCCGCTGGTCGTCATCCCCATGGCACGCTGGGACCGCATGACCGAAAAGGCACTGCGCTTCGGCCTGCTGCTCTCCAAGGAGATCAAGGTCCTCAATGTCATTGGCGCCGACGGCGAGGAGACTCTCGACAACATCTGGGAGGCGAACGTCCTCAAGCCCATCCGCGATCAGGGCCTGAGCGAGCCGGAGCTTATTACTCTGCACTCCAACATCCGGCTTGTTATTACGCCGCTGATGGACTATATCCTGGAACTGGAGCAGCAGAACCCCGACCGCAAGATCACCGTGCTTCTACCCGAACTCGTCGTCCGCCACTGGTGGGAGTACTTCCTGCACAACCAGCGCGTACAGATGCTCAAGCTGCTTCTCCTGATCAGGGGTAAGCAGCGCATCATCGTCGTCAATATTCCCTGGTATTTGTAAACGCCGCTCCAGGCTCGAAGCTAAT
The DNA here is from genome assembly GCA_035510935.1 of Acidobacteriaceae bacterium. Taxonomy (GTDB): domain Bacteria; phylum Acidobacteriota; class Terriglobia; order Terriglobales; family Acidobacteriaceae; genus Edaphobacter. The sequence continues at coordinate 13,481 of DATKGA010000082.1, read as the reverse complement.
GACTAAGAGCCAAGGACTGCTTTAGTTTTAATGGCGCCAGTTTGCGCAGCCGCTCTACGGCGGCAGGCACCAGCGCCAGCGCGCAATCGATCTCATCCCTGGTGGTCAAGCGGCTCAGCGAAAATCGCACACTGGCCCTTGCGCGCGCCGGGCTCAGCCCCATCGCCATCAACACATGGGACGGCTCGGTTGCTCCAGACTGGCACGCCGACCCGCCCGATACCGCCAACCCCTTCAGGTCGAGCGCGATCACCAGCGCCTCAGCCTCCAGGTGGTCGAAAAACAGATTGCTGGTGTTCGACACGCGCGCCACGTCCGCTCCGTTGACTCCCGCCTCCTCGACCTGCGCCAGAATGCCCTGCTCCAGGTGATCGCGTAACGCCGCAAGCGATTGTTGTTCGCCCTGGGCCAGCCAATCGCGCGCCAGTTCCGCTGCGTTGCCCAGACCCACGATGCCGGCGACGTTCTCCGTACCGGGTCGCCGCCCACGCTCATGGTTGCCGCCGAAAAAGATTGACCGCAGCCGCACATTGCGCCGGACAAATAGCGCACCCACTCCCTGCGGCGCATACATCTTGTGTCCGGAGATGCTCAGCATATCGCAGCCCAGCGCCTTGATATCGAGCGCCAGCTTACCCGCCGCCTGCACCGCGTCGGTATGAAACAGAGCGCCGGCTGCATGCGCCCGATCGGCAAGCTCTCGAATGGGTTGGATCACTCCGGTCTCATTGTTGGCCAGCATAACGCTCACCAGCCGGGTGTTCGACCGCAGAGCTGCCTCCAGCGCGGATACCTCGACCACCCCCTGCGTTGTCGACGGCAGAAAGGTGACCTCGACGCCGCGCTTGGCCAGCGCCTGGGCTGCGTGTAGTACTGCTGCGTGCTCGACGCTGCTGACGATCAGGTGCTCGCCCGGCAAAAGCGCGCCCTCCATGACCCCAAAGAGCGCCAGGTTGTCGCTCTCAGTGCCTCCGGATGTGAAGACCACCTCCGCCGGACGGCATCCCAGCAGACCGGAGACTGACTCCCGTGCCCGCTCCACCGCGGCACGCGCCTGCTGGCCCGGCTGGTGGATGGAGCTGGCATTACCAAACGCCTCCATCCAGAATGGGCGCATCGCCTCCAGCACCTCCGGCAGTACAGGCGTCGTGGCGTTGGCGTCCATGTAAATGCGTCGCATCCCTGAAGTTTACTTGCCGCCCTCGCATTCTGGCCAACCCGGCAGGGTACACCCCACGAAAACTCACGCCGGAATATGCTAGGCTTGCATCGTTGTGCAGGAGGAACCAGCAATGACGATGAAGCAAATAGCAGCAGTGACCGTACTGACGATCTCATGCGTGGTAGCAGTACAGGCCCAGATGGGCGGTATGGGCGGAGCCCCAGCGGTCGTGCCTGGTACTGCGGTTGATCCCGCGAAGTCCTTTGATGCCGCTGTGTCGGGTATCGAACGCAACTGGATGGGAGTGGCCCAGGCGATGCCCGCGGATAAATACAACTTTGCGCCAAGCGCCGCTATCTTTGTTGCAGGCCAGAAGGTCCAGTACGATGGTGTGCGCACCTTCGCCCAGATTGTCACCCACACTATTCAGGCCAACTACCAGTACTTCTCCATGATTGGCGGCATCAAGCCGGACATGGACACCGCGGCCATCGCCAAGCTTACCTCCAAGGACGACATTGTGAAGGCACTGGCGGATACATTTGCGTTCGCGCACAAGGCCGTCGCTAATGTAACCGCCGCCAACGCCCTTGAAAGCGTTCGCGGCACGCAGACACGTGCCACAGTGCTGGCTGGAGCTGTTGGCCACGCCAATGATGAATACGGCCAGGCAGTGGAATATCTGCGTATGAATGGCCTTGTTCCTCCGGCCAGCGAAGGCAAGCGGGGAATGTAGCTGCATCCTCTGCGGTCCATAAAATAGAGCAGCCCATGAGCTGCTCTATTTTGGTCTGCATCTAGATGTGTCACATAGATTGGTGCATGAATGCGCCTATCGTTTCTCAACCGGGATGTACGCCTGCGGATAGGGCGGACCTACATAATCCGCGCGCGGACGAATCAATCGGTTGTCGTCCAACTGCTCGATCACATGCGCGGCCCAGCCGGCGATGCGGCTGATCGCGAAGATCGGCGTGAAAAGATCGATCTCCACACCCAGCGAGGTGTAGGTGGAGGCCGAATAGAAGTCCACGTTGGCGTTCAGCTTCTTTTCCTGTTTCACAAACAGCTCTATCTTGCGCGACATGTCGAACCACTTGGAATCGCCCGCGGCGAGGCCCAGATCCTCCGACATCTTGCGCAGGTGGGTGGCTCGCGGATCTTCCGTCAGGTACACCCGGTGTCCAAAGCCCGATATTTTCTTCTTCTCCGCGAACATCTGCCTGACATACTCCACAGGGTCCGCGCCCGATTCGTCGATGGCGAACAGTATCTTCATCGTCTCCGCGTTGGCACCGCCATGCAGCGGGCCTTTAAGCGCTCCAATCGCGCCCACGATTGCCGAGTGAATGTCAGAAAGCGTTGAAGCAATTACGCGCGCCGCAAACGTGCTAGCGTTCAACTCGTGGTCGGCTTGCAAGATCAGGGCAACGTCCAGCGCGCGGGTCGCCGTCTCCGAAGGGTTCACCCCATTCAGCATGCGTAAAAAATTGGCCGAGTGCGACAGCGAGCGGTCGGGGTCGATGATCGTCTTGCCCTTGCGAATCCGGTCGAAGATGGCCACGATCATCGCGATCTGCGAGGTCAGCCGGTAGCTCTTGCGCACATTGCTGGCATGAGACGAGTCCTTCTCGTCCGGATCGTACAGCGACAGAAGGCTAACCGCCGTGCGCAGCACCTCCATCGGAGTGGCATCGGTGGGCACATTGCGCAGGAATTCATAGATTCGCCAGTTCAGCGATCGGGCAAACGCCAGCTCCTTGCTAAAATCGGCAAGCTGCGACGCCGTTGGAAGAACGCCGAACCAAAGAAGATAGGTAGTCTCCTCGAAGGTTGAGTGATCGGCAAGCTCATGGATATCAATACCGCGATACGATAGGATGCCCGCTGCTCCGTCAATCCAACAGATAGATGATTTTGTGGCGATAATGCCTTCAAGACCCTTAATCGGGAGCGCAGTGGTGGACATGGCCTACCTTTTTAACAGCCGGGAATATGTTCTACATATGGTTATATCGCAGCAACGAAACGGTTGTCACTTAATTGGCGAATCACTCGCTCTCACCGCGTAACCAGGGCCTGCCGAGGCGCCACACGCCATGGAATGGCGATCGGATCCGGTTAGCGAATGTTGTTCGTTCTCGGTCCTCTTTTTTCTGGGTGCCTCGGTTGGCAGCGTCTGGTGAGCTATAGTTGCAGTAGAGTCTTCAGCATCGCCGGTGCAACCTCGTTGTGCAACCAGAGGCATATGTCTTACGTCCCATTTACAGCACACCCATGTCTAGGGTGGGAGTGCGAGGAGGAAAGTTTATGAGCGATACACAACCATACGAAACTGGACGTTCCATCTCGGGAGCATTCATCGCAGCGGTCATCATTGCATCTCTGTTAGGCATAGGCGCGCTGGGTTGGTGCTACAGCTTGCAGAACCGCCTCACCACCTCCGAGCAGCAGCTTGCCGCCGCCAACAAGAAGAGCGCAGATCTTTCAGACAGCCTCGACGCCACCAATGCACGTCTGCGCGCCACTGCGGATACTCTTGGCCAGAACGTCGGCGCCACCCAGAAGCAGATCGACGCTCGCACTGCGGTCATAATCGCTGACCAGAAGGAACAGAAGAAGGAGCAGGACGCAGCGACGGCCAAACTCGCCCAGCAGCAGCAGGCCGCCGAGCAACAGATCGGCGCTGTCTCCAATGACGTCGCCACCGTCAAGACGGATGTTGGCGGTGTCAAGACCGATGTCGCCAATACGCGCAGCGACCTCGATGCCACCAAAGCCCAGATGCAGAGCATGAAAGGTGACGAGGGCGTCATGAGCGGCCTGATCGCCACCAACCACGATCAACTGGAACAGTTGAAACACAAAGGCGACCGCACCTATGTCGAATTCACCTTGCAGAAGGGCGCCAAACCCACCCTGCTCTCCCCCGTCAAGCTGAAACTCGTGAAGGTGGACAACAAGCATGCGCGCTTCAGCCTGGTTGTCAGCTCCGACGACCGCGACATCGAAAAAAAGGACAAAACCTTGGACGAGCCCGTGCAGTTCTACTCCGGCAAAGACCCGGCCCTCTTCGAGATCGTTGTCAACAATATCGAAAAGAACCAGGTCTCGGGCTATCTCTCGATGCCTAAAAACGTGCAGTCTGCAAGCGTAGCAACGCCTTAATCCGCGGCACGCATCGCAGCAAACGCAGAACGGGGGACGCTCATCGCGTCCCCCGTTCTGCGTTTGCCTTGGGTTGGATTACTTCTTTTTGGCGGCCTTCTTGGCTGCCTTCTTGACGACCTTCTTGGCTGCTTTCTTAGTTGCCATTTGTCTATTCTCCCTATCGATATGACATCGATGCTGCAAGACCTTAACATGCAGCTATCGAATGTATAGATTTGATGAAATTCAGTGTCAAGAAAAATCGTTACTTCGGTCAAATTTTTTTGTGCAAAAGGAAGTCAGTTGGATGCGCGCACGAGAGCATGAAGGACACGTAGTGGATCGCTCTGACGCTCAGAAGCATCGCAATGCGTCGAGTTCGACACCATCTGCCGATTGCAAAACGCAACGCGCACCGCAGTTCAATCCGTGAAGCGCGCTCCCTTTACTTCTTCTCAAGCGGTCCCACCACCATAGCAATCGCCAATGATGGCGGGGTTCCCGCCTGCTTGCGAGCCTGTCGGGAGTCCCAATATTTGTCTGCGTGAACAGATCAGGCTGCATTACTCTTACCCCATGAGAGAAAAGTTGGTCCATCTTGTTGTCTCTATGCTGTGCGCTTCATCGACCTGTCTAGCGACCTCCTCCGTATCGCCTGCATCGGCACCATACCGCTTCCAGAATGTGACCTTCATCGCGGGCGGGTTTATTACTGGGTTTGTGGCGCACCCAGCAGAGCGCGGACTCTACTATGTGCGGACCGACATCGGTGGCGCGTACCGATGGGACAACACCGCCAAGCGCTGGTTCCCTCTACAGGACTGGCTGCCATTCTCCCAGCGCAATCTGCTGGGTGCGGAGAGTATTGCCATCGACCCCACGGACGTAAAGAAGCTGTACCTCGCCGCGGGCACATACACCAACAACGGCACGCCCAACGGGGCGATCCTGCGGTCGGAAGACCAGGGACGACACTTCACCATCGTGCGCGTTCCGTTCAAGATGGGCGGTAACGAGGATGGACGTTTCGCCGGGGAGCGGCTGCAGGTAGATCCGAACCATCCGCAGACACTGCTGATGGCCACGCGCCTGGCGGGCCTGTGGCGATCCGACGACAGCGGTTCAACCTGGGCACGCGTCGAACAGTTTCCTGATCCACCGTCTAATCGGATCGGACTGACGTTTGTCGCCTTCGACAAATCGAGTGGTCATGCAGGGCAACCCACGCCCGTCCTCTATGTAGGAGTCGATGACCCAATCAACAATCTTCTACGCTCCCAGGATGCAGGCAAGACCTGGAAGCCAGTGACCGGCTCTCCACACGGACTCTTTCCTAATCATGGTGTGTTCAGCTCTGACGGGACGATGTATTTGAGCTTCACCGACCGTCCTGGCCCCAACGGAACCGGCGACGGAGCAGTCTGGGCATTCTCGCCGTCTGCAAGCACATGGAAGGACATTACGCCGCAAAAACCAATCAGTGGCGAACAGAAGGACCACGCCAACGAACCCAAGGCCACTCAGGACGCGCAAGGTTTTGGTTATGGCACCGTCGCGGTTGACCCACATCATCCGCAGACGCTGCTTGCGTCCACCATCGACCGCTGGCATCCTGGCGACACCATCTTCCGTTCGACGGATGGCGGCGCGCACTGGCAGTCACTGAAGGAGGGCGCTTCACGCGACGCAAGCCTTGCGCCCTGGGCCGATCACGTCGCGGGAGCGCCCTTCGGCCATTGGATTGGCGCGGTGATGATCGACCCATTCGATTCGGCCCATGTGCTCTATGGAACGGGCGAGACCATCTGGGAGTCGTACGATGTGAACGGTGGCGCAGTCACCCACTGGACGGTTGGCGCGCCAGGACTGGAGGAGACAGCCGACATTATGCTGCTCAGCCCTCTGTTGCCCACCGCGGCGGGTCCGCACCTCTTCACCGGCCTGGGCGACATTGGCTGCTTTCGCAACGACGACTTCACCCACTCGCCCGCTGGAGGCGCAATGAAGAACCCTGAGCTATCCAACTGCGACACGATTGCGCTGGCGGCGCAGAGACCTCAGGAGATGGTGCGCGTGGGCCGCTCGTGGAATCCTGGTCCGCATGGAGCAGTCTCGCACGATGGCGGGCTGCATTGGACGCCATTTGCCACAGAGCCCGAGCACGGTGACCAGGGTGGCGACGCAGCGATTTCGGCAGACGGATCGCTGCTGCTATGGGCCGTGCGCGGAGGTCCGTTGCAACTAAGCAAAGACAGTGGCGCGAACTGGCGGGCACTCTCGCTTCAGGCTGGCGGACGGGGCGGTCTGCAGGTATTGGCTGACACTGCCATCGCACAAGCCTTCTGGATCTACGACTCCGCGGACGGCGTTCTCGACTCGATGAACGGTGACGGAGTGGCCTCCGTTGTGACCCGGACCGCGCCCAAGGGCGGCAGGCTGCGCGTTCCTCCGACCGCGCCCGATGTGCTCTGGATTGCCGGCTCGTCCGGCCTGTGGCGATCGAATGACCGCGGCATCCAGTTCCATCAAATAACCACCGTAGCATCGGTATATGCCTTGGGCTTCGGTAAGGCAGCGCCTGGCGCAACAGCACCAGCAATCTATCTGGCAGCAGCGATCGCTGGCACTCCCGAAGCAGCACCTCCTTCGGCGGATGAGGGGCGTGGAGGCGGAATCTACCGCTCGCTGGACGACGGAGCCACATGGCAACGCATCGACGATCCAGAACACAGGTATGCCTGGATTGAGCAGATCACAGGCGACCCGCGCGTCTTCGGCAGGATCTACATGGGGACGAACGGGCGAGGCGTGCTTTGGGGAGATCCTGAGAAGTAGCGGTCTCTGCGCTTGCTACTGCACTCCAGCATCGACTGTAGTGGAACATGCTTCGTGGTTCGGCCGTGCTCGCCGAGCAACCTATCTTGAGATTAGCCATCTTATGATAGGAGTGCTCTTTCAACCGGATGGTTGAGACGAGCGAAGACGGGACACCGCAGTATCCAATGTACCTAACAGGAGCCGCAGCCACCGTAAATGAGGCTTCCTATGCGTGGATCGAGAGTTCTACTGGGTGCAGCGGCGTTGTTCGTTACCATTTCACTGGCTTCAGCGCCAAGGTCAAACGCTCAGATTGTGGTTGGTGTCCGCGTTCCATCGATCGGTATTGGCATCGGCGTTCAGCCTGTCTGTTCCTACGGCTACTACGGCTATGCACCCTACGCCTGTGCGCCTTACGGCTATTATGGGTCGGGCTACTTCTATAACGGTATCTTTCTGGGCATGGGCCCATGGGCCAACTGGGGCTATGGCCACGGATGGGGCGACCACCGCTTCGTTGGCTACGGTGGAGGACGTTATTTCGGCGGTGATGGTAGAGGGCGCTACGCAGGCGCTGGTGGCACTCGCGGATACGCAGGCGCGCGCGCCTCTGCAGACAATCGCGGTAACACATTCAGAGGATCGGCTGTACAAGCCAGACGCGGCAATGGAGGCACCCGCAATGTCGCATCGTCAGGCGGCTCGCGCGAAGCAGCACCTCGTGGGGGCGGCGGAGCAGCACCTCGTGGGGGCGGTGGCGCAGCACACGGCGGCGGACAACATCGCTAATCGAATTGATATTGCGCACACAATCATCCTGGGAACCAACAACGGCGGAGCAAACCAGCTCCGCCGTTATTTTGCACTCCAATGCAAGCAAATAATCCTCGACAAACATTTAGTCCGAACAAACCGCGTCTACTTTGTCGTGGATTCAATTTCTCCACCACAGTAACCTCTTTCTTCGAACATTCGCTGCGCCTGAACCATGAGTGCGACGATGTTTCCGTGGTGTACGATGGATTTGAAACAGGTTGAGCGGCATTTGGTCAGCCTGCTCGGCTCGTCGCTCTTTTATGCGTCCCTATCGTCTAGTGGCCCAGGACTCCGCCTGTTCCCGGCGGCGACACAGGTTCGAATCCCGTTGGGGACGCCAGGCATTCAATCTCATATCTCGCATTAGACCGCTTTTGAAATGGTAGAGGATTCCGGCGGCGATTTTGAGGTGGTTCTGCCAGTTGTTGACGCTGTTGCCGCAGGTCAGAGGTGGGTTCCTGGCACAGAAATGGAGCTACGCAGGGCACAAGGGTAGATGACCTAGCGGACTGATTCGCCCGATCTCATCGCGTCTTAGCTTTCGCTGTTCCCTGTTTCTTGGGAGATTGCATAACTTTTGCTTTCGCTTTGACCTTGACTGGCGCAGCCTTAGCCGCAGGCTTAGCTTTAACCGCAGGCTTAGCTTTGACCGCAGTTTTAGCGGATACCACAGGCTTAGTCTTCGTCTTAACCGCAGGCTTAGTGGGTGCCGTAACCTTAGCCTTGGTTTGTGGAGATGCGATGGCTTTGGCTGCACTTCCGGTGGAAGCAGCCGGTGGTGCTGTCGGACCGTTGCTAACGGTATTGGCTTTTAGGTCGAGCGTAAAACTATCTGCTACTCCAGTCTTTCGTGTGGCTGGGTCGACCGATATGAATTCACCGGTGATCGAAGCCGCAGATATCGTCATGCGCATAAATCCAAAGGTCGAGTCGTTATACACCTGGATGGTCAAAGGATTGCCACTTGCGTCCGTACCGGAGGCAGGAGTCGTTGGCGATGGGGGTTGGTTGCCGGGCTTCAGGCCGGGAAGATTGTAATAGCCCCCCATGCCCGCTACCAGATAGGGTATCTGCTTTCCGTTGACCGTGCGTGTGTATCGCTCGTAAAGATGGGCGTGGCCAGAAAGGTGCAGGTCCGGCCAGATACCAGCCGCGGTACAGGCTTGGTCGATTTGCTGCAGCATGTCTGGACTAGGAATATGGAATGGGCTGCCGGTGAACGGCGGGTGATGGGTTGCGATCACCAGGGCGCGCCACTGACCACTGGCTCGCTCAGCCTTGGCCGTCGCCAGTTGTTGCTGCAGAAAATCTAACTGGGCGTTGCCTATCTGCGGATTTGCAATCACACCTTGCGTACCGCCCTCGCCCGTGTTGGAGTAAAGCCCTATGAACTTGACGAACGGAGCGTTCAGCGTGAAGTACACACCCGGCTGGTCCATGGTGGTACGGGCTGCTCCCTGGCTATCGGGATTGTTAGTGGGTTGGCTGGTGCAGAAGTTACCCACAAAGGCGTCCAGGGACTTCGCGGTCTCTCCACTGAAGGTCGCTCCGTCGTGGTTGCCCGGAATCGCAAATATGGGGGCGTTGTAATTGCGGTAAGGATCGTAAAACTGCTCAAAGTAGTACTGGTCCTGGCCGAAGTAGTAGACCACATCGCCCAGGTGATACCAGAGGCACGCACCGCTGGCGGTATCCTGCGCCATGGCGTCGGCAATCGCGAACTGATATTGCGGACTGTGAATTCCGCCGGTGTCCCCCACCGTATGAAACACAATCTTGCCCGAACTCTGGATCTTCTGCGCAGCCGCCGCGCCGATCACGTTGGACAGGTCCATCGCAGTCGTGCTGCTGGCTGCTGGGAACGGCTCCAATAGCATCAGGCCCTTGGCCGCGGCATCGGCAGATACCTCCTGCTTGCTGAAGCTGCTGAAATTATCCTGAGTTATCGCGTTATCTCCGAATGCGCGGGTCGTCGCCATGTTGTCTCCTTTATAGGTGATCGAAAAATCGTACTACAGCCAGATGCCAGTTGAGTGAATGGACCATCCACATTTCTTCTTATAAGTGGCATCCAGGACCGCCGCTACCGCCAGGCGATCTCCGCCGCCGGCAGCGGATACATCGCCGCCCTAGAAAGCGAAAAACACCTCGAAGAACACGATGCTGAAGCGTCGCGACACGGCCAGATAAGCTGTTCCGCAGGTCATACCGGCTTGATGCAAAAGTTTACTTGGGAATTGGCCTACTCCCCGCCCGCCCGCCAAACCTCCCAACATTCGGCAATGACTTAATCTCCAGCAGCGATGTATCCTTGCAGCGCGTCATCTGGGAGCTACCAATGAAAAATCTATTTACAACCGCCAAGGATCGCAAGGTTCGTCGCGAGGCCGCTGCCTGGAGCGCAATCACAGCATGTACAACCGTTTTGGTTGCATCTGGGTTGGCCATGACAGCCATGCCCTGCTTCGCTCAGTCCACCGACGCAAAATATCCCTGGCAGAAGATGCAAATGCCGACCGCGGTCGAGGTTGCGGCCGCGTGGAAGAACCCTCCATCGGAGTACGGGCCAGAGCCTTACTTCGGACTGAATGGCGCAGTAACCATCGAGAGCCTGGCGCATGACCTCGACACCGCAAAGAGCCTCGGTTTCCATGCAGTGACGGTGCAGGCCGGCAATGGCATGGCCACACCTTATCTGACGCCCGAGTACTTCGCCTTCTTCAAGCAATTTGCCGAGGAAGCCAGGAAGCGCGATATGCGGATCTGGATCGTCGACGACCTCGGCTATCCCAGCGGCTTCGCAGGCGGCCTCATCAGCAAGCAGACGCCCGAACTGCGCATGCAGGCGCTCAGTCTCTCCCCAGGTATTTCGGTCAAGGCCGGCGAATCGCTCAATCAGCCGGTTAGCGCCAATGCCGTATCGGCGGCAGCGGTCAGTACCACCGGCGATGATCACATGTCGATTGCGCTGACGGGCGGAAAGATTAGCTGGACGGCCCCCCCAAGTCACGACTGGACGGTCTACGTAGTGGAGCATCTCTTCCGCACGTCGCCTGTCAAGGGGGGCGGTGGCCCAGGTAGTTCGCTGGAGGACTATATGGATCCGGCGGCAACGGCGGCTTATATCGGATTCACCCACCAGGGCTATTACAACGTCATGCCTGAGTTGTTCGGCAACACTATCCTTGGCTTTCGCGGCGACGAGCCGGACTACTCCATAGGAGGGTTGCCCTGGACGCCTAAATTCTTCGATACCTTCCAGCAGTTGAAGGGCTACGACATTCGCCCCTATCTGGGTGTGTTAGTAATGTCCAAGCCCCAGCAAAGTGGCTTCGGCGGGAAGCCGGCCACACCGCCTCCAGTGGCTCCCAAGCTCACCGATGCCGAGCACCGCGCCATGGGCGACTACAGCGACGTCTTCTCGCTGATGTTCCGCGACGGATTCTTCAAGCCCCAAGGTCTGTGGTGCGCGGCGCATGGTGTGGAATACCAGGTCCACATCAACCACGAAGAAGCCGAGATGCAGTTGGTACGCTCCCAGGGCGAGTTCGTGCGCGACATGAAGTATGTGGAGGTTCCGGGGATCGATGCCATCTGGCACCAGATCTGGACCGATACGATTACGGACTATCCGCGGCTTGCCTCCAGCGCGGCGCATATCTATGGGCATCCGCGCTCGTTTACCGAGAGCTTTGCCGCTTACCGACCTGAGCCAGATGTGACCATGGCGCGTTACATCCTGAACGAACAGATGGTGCGCGGCATTAACGTGATTGAGACCATGATGTTCGCGGCAACACGTCCCGCCGGAGCGCCCCCTGAACCCGCCCGCCCACGTCCGCCCGTGGCGGCTACGGCGACTACAGCTACAGCTCCGAATGCTGCCGCACCTCCGCCGCGTCCACGCGGAGGAGGTCCATCGGAACTGATGCGCGATCCCGCGTGGCCCGCGCTCATGGACTACATCCATCGCCTGAGCTACATGATGAGCATGGGACGGCCTGCGGCAGAGGTTGCGCTGTACATTCCTTCCAGCTCGATGTGGCTGGACGATTCGGCCGCCGATACCGCCTATGTCGCGACAGAACGTCTGCTGTCCGAGCGGCAGATCGACTTCGATATTATCAATATCGACGCGCTTGCTACCGATCTTAAAGCCGGGCCGGGCTATCTGGAAACCATGAGCGGCAATCAGTATCGGACAGTCGTTATTCCCTATGCGGATGTTCTCTCCCAGGCGGAACTGGATCGCCTGAAAGCGCTGGTTAAGGGTGGCGGCAACGTACTCTTCCTTGGCAAAACACCGTCGCTGATCTCAGGTAAGTCGATCATGGATTCCCACCCAGCGACGCCGGCAGACTTCGCCTTTGCCACCGTGGAGACCTCGGTGCAGCTTCCGCAGTCGCCCAGGGTTCCGTCCGATGCTCCCGCCGCGCCTCCCGCACCGCAGGTGGTTCCGGCGGCAATCGAGACGGCGCTCAACAAGGTCATCGGAACGCGCGAGGTTGCGCTGGATACACCCGATCCCGCGCTCAAGGTGAACACCCGGCGATTGAAGGACGCGGACGTCTACCTGTTCTTCAACGAGGGCGCGCAGGCCAGCACTCACACGGTGAGCATAAGTAAAAACAGATTTTGTCAGGACCAATATTGCGGCATGTACACCGGAGCCGGATCAGCCGATCTCAATAAACCTTACGTGCCGCCTGTCGTTAAGGTATGGGACCCGGCAACCGGCACTGTTACACCCATCGCCTCGACGGCCAAGGGTGTTGGCGTTTCCATTAAGCTCGACCTGAAGCCATACGAGACGGTGTTGTTGACGATCCGGTAACCGGCTCCGGGTGGTAACCTTCCCCCGATTGAAATGCCACATCTCATGGAGCCGATCGAATGCAGCAAGGCAGAATTATGCCCGGGGTAAAGCGCCTTACCTATCAGATCGATACCCCTTTGCAAAACTCGGCCGTATCCTCATTGGGCAATGTCCACATCTTCAGGTTTTTAGTCCACTGGAACATTGCTTGCGGCGGGGTTGACTGCGCCGGTCGGGATCAGCGTTGTCGTCACCGTCTTGGCATCGTCCGTGCCGGTGTAGAGCAGGATGCGCGAGGCATCGATGCCCTTCTCGTTCACCAGATACTGCTTAGTATTGACCGCACGCTCCACAGAGTCGCTCGGCTTCGACGCGTGAGGCTTCAGCTTCGCTTGCCTGGCTTCAGCCGCCTGCTCTTTGGCGTCTTCGTTGCCCACCAGGGCCAGTTTGGCATCGGTGGAGCGCTGCAGATTGAGTGCGATGTCATCCAGGCAGGCCTTGGCTTCGTTGTCCACGCGTGTCGGGCGCGTTGCATCGCGCTCGAAGCTCACCGAGCACAGACTGGACGCCATCGGCGCCGGCGGTGGCGGAGGAGGAGCAGGCGGTGGTGGCGCAATCACATTCACGCTGGTCGTCGCAGACAGGCTGTGTCCCTTGTCGTCTGCCACGCCGCAGGTCACGGTAATCGTCCCCGGAGCCGCTCCCGCCGTCGACAGCATT
>DATKGA010000081.1:0-2282 GCA_035510935.1 Acidobacteriaceae bacterium | reverse complement strand
GCGCGGAGGGAAGCAAGGCCCCCAGGTGATCGAAGATGGGATCGAACAGGGCGTGTGGATCCCAGGGACTGCGCGAGAACAGACGATAGTCGGCACTCCAATCCAGAAACTGCCGCCCGGTGGCGCAAATGGCGTTACTGGTCAGATGCGTGCGAAGACACAAGAGCAGGGTCGAAAAACCTCCCCTTACGCCGGGATGCCGGCCGGGATTGCGCCGCCTTCTACCCTATAGCCGAGTTTGCGGAGCTCCTTGATCATGCGAGCGGTGCGTGTGCGCTTGGATTTAGCGCTGACCGCGGGACCGCGTTCCTCATAGTGGGTTTTCCTGCGCAGGAGGAGCCAAATGAGTCTGCAGAGTCGATGGGCGATAGCCCAAATGGCTTCTTTGTATTTCATTCCGCTGGATAGGAACTTGCGAAAAGTAATTTCAAATATACTGCCCTTGACCTTAACCGCTGCCTGCGCCGCCTGGTTCAGCAACCGCCGCATGTTCTGATTGCCCTTTGGCGAGGTCGTGCTGTGGGCCTCGCCAGCAGTCTCGTTGCTCCCCGGACACACCCCCACCCACGAAGACAGCTCTTTGGCGGATTCAAAAGCCTCTGCATCCGGGCCTATTTCGGCGATGATCTGGACTCCCGAACTAACGCCCAAACCGGGCACCTCCGCCAATCGCTGGAGGGCGTCTTGATGCCCCTGGAGCAGTTCGGCGGCCTCTCCGTCCAATTTCGCAATCTGGTCTTCCAGTAGCTTCAACTCCTCCAGCCCCATCTTCAGCAGCCGCCGGTAAACTGGATGCAGATGCGCGCAGGCACCCAGTGCGTCCCGTAGTTGTGCGGGTGTAGCACGTAGCCGGTGGTCGGCCAACGCGGCCAGCGCGGCCGGATCGGTTTCCCCTTCCGCCAGCGCCTGCAACATCCGCCGCGCACTCAGGCCCAGCAGGTCCGACACCAAGCTCGATAGTTTGATGTACGCCTGTTCCAACAAGCTCTCCAGTTGGTTCTGAAAGCGTACCTTGTCCCGCGTCAACTGGTACTTGCGCCGCGTCACCGTACGCCAGAGCCGCTGCTCTGGATCGGGTACGAAGCTTAACACCAACTCCTGTGCCACTAACCGTTTGACCATCCGCTCGGCGTCGGCGTAGTCGCTCTTGCGCCCGCGCCGCCCGCGGTTGGACTTGGCTTGGCACAAGTGCAGGGCGCCGGACATCTTGGTGGCTCCCTCTCGCTTCTGGCGCTCCGGCTTCCAATGCTGTTCCAGCGCGCCCCATACCGGCCTCCAGTACTCTGCCGTGGATTCCATCACTACCTCTTCCACCTCTTCCTGGATCAGCCACCGTGTCAGCAACTCCAACTGCTCCGGTGTGGTGCCGAACTTGCGCCGCTCAAACTGATACTCCCCTTCGCCAGCCACGTCGGCCACTACCACTGCCAACATCTTCTTGTGTACGTCGATTGCTGCAACTCGATACGTCATCTGACTTCTCCCAGTGCGGCGCGGGGAGCACGCGAAACAGTTAGATTCCATGCAGGGTCGCGGGCTATCGCGGTCTCGGTGAAACCAGGACGCCCATTGATTCGCGCAAAGCGCACGTGCTCCGGATCAAACAGACCAACGGCCTCAACTTCGCCACTGCCTTACCGACCTCATTGCGCCGCTTTCCCATTCTGACACGCCGCTATATCGAGCCTTTTTTCATGAAATTTCGCGGGCCGCAGGCCCCCCCCAAACAGACCACAAAGTGCGATGGTCTGCCCCACCAAAGTGAACAGTATTGCAGCTAGCCCACCAATCGCAGGTATTCCCAGCCAGTCAGCTACAAATTAAGATGCGGCTCCTCTGGAACAAAGCCCAGCATCGCCTTGTAGCCGACCAATTCTTCCCGGATGTCCTGCCCGCTGTAGAGCATGCCGGTCGACGGCGGCAGCAGGCTGGTGATCATTTTGATGGTGGTGCTTTTGCCCGAACCGTTGGTCCACCCGCAGATGGCGTGCGGGCGAACCGCGAAGCTGACGTCGCTAACGGCCTTCAACCGGACCTTGCCGGGCGATTGTTCCCGGCTGGGAGCTAGGTAGGAGCGAGGTCCTACTTTGTGCCCGGCGTGCCCGGCTTATAGGCGATGCAGTCGATCTCCACCTTCAGCCCCGGCAGCGCAAACTGGCACGCTACGGTCGTGCGCGCCGGTTTGTGTATGCCAAAGAACTCGGCGTAAACTTCGTTCATCGCGCCGAAATCCTTGCCGTCGGCCAGGAACACACAGCACTTCACCACGTCCGCCATCGTCG
>DATKGA010000080.1:0-4357 GCA_035510935.1 Acidobacteriaceae bacterium | reverse complement strand
AATCGTCCTCCGCTGCGGAGCGGCCACCTTGATGTGCACCGTCGTTCCCTGCTCGGCGGGAAATACGGTCTCCTGCCGAAGTCCGAACTTCTGCTCCTTCCAGTCCAGCTCCGACGCAATGAACTGGTTCACCCACACGCTGTTCGAATCGTGGAAATAAATCGTGTCGTTGAGCTTCGCGAACTCCTCCGCGCCCGTGCCCGTGCAGCACCAGAACGATCCCTCCGCCGAATTGTAAAAGCGCCAGTAGCCCGCAGCCAGCGGGAAGAAGTACTGCTTCAGCCCCTGCTCGTTCTGCGTCCCCAAGCGACAGTTCCACAGTTGGCGCTCGTACGCATCCATCCAGCGCGCGTCACCGTTCCACGCAAACACATGCCGCTCCAGCTTCATCAGGTTGTAGGCCACGCAGCACTCCGCGTCATGGTACTCCAGGCTCCCCTTCAGGTTCCCCGCGTCGCTGCGCCACGATTCGCCAACGCTGGTATTGCCGATCGCGTAGCTGCGTTCGCTCAGCACCTCTTCCAGGAAATATTCCGCAATCGTGCGATAGCGCGCCTCGCTGGTCAGCTCATACATTCGCGCCGCGCCAATCACCTTCGGCACATGCGTATTCGCGTGCAAGCCCTTCAACTCGTCGCGTTGGCCGGCCAGTGTATTCAGAAATACCGGCTGCTCAAACAGCCGCGCCGTTTCCAGATACTCCTGCTTGCCGGTCAACCCATACAGGTTGGCCAGCGCCTCGTTCATCCCGCCGTACTCGATGCGTAGCATCTTCTGGCGCTGGTCATCTGCAATGCCCTGGAAGTATCCACGTACCCAGCCAGCCATTCCTTCGGCCACCGCCAGCGCCTGCTCGTTGCCGGTATGCACGTACATGTCAACCAGCCCGGCCATGATCTTGTGTTGTGTGTAGAACGGCGCCCACACCCTGGGATACTCCGTCACTCCTGCGGCCAACAACGCAAACTGCTCTGCCGGATAAGCGCTCAGATATCCCTTGCCAGTCGCCTTCTGACAGCTCGCCAACTCAGCCACCATCGCATCGCCGCGCGCGCGCAGCGTGTCGTTACCAGCGCTCGCGTAGGCCAGCGCCGCGGCAGAGAGATAGTGCCCGCCGTTGAAGTGCCCTCGCAGAGTGCAGTCCGGCTTCTCCCATCCGCCGTACGGCGTCGCCGACGACGGTATCCCTGCCGTCACGCGGAAGCTGTGCAGCAGCCGGTCCGCCGTCAGCGAGTCGAGATACTTCTGGTTAATCTCCGCCTGCGCCTTGAAGATTCCATTCAGCAGACGCACCTGCGTCATGGGAAATGGCACCAGCTTGTCCGGCTTTCCCGTCACAAAGTCGTCCGGCTTGCCCGCCTGCTGCGCCAACGATCCCAGACCGCTGCGACCCAGTGCAAGACCGCCGGCCACCGCCGTAATGCCCGCCAGAGCACTGCGTCGGCTGAACGAAGTTCGTGCGTGCATAAATGCCTCTCACTACCCAGCCATCCCGCCGGATTGCAGCAGGCGCGGCCTCCGCAGTCTACCAACTCCTCGATGGGTGCGACAGAGTTCCTTGGCGAATGCCATTCTCTCCAACGCAGTTCCCGCGCCAGCAAACGAAAAAGCCTCCGCGATGGAGGCTCTTCCGTAACCCAAAGCGATTCGATTTCGGCGCTTACTTCACAAAGATGAAGATGATGACAAAGGTGTATAGCGCCAGAGACTCGATGAACGCCAGGCCAAGGATGAGGAACAGGAAGATTCCAGGTCGCGCTCCGGGGTTGCGCGCAAGCGCTTCCGCGGAACTGGCGGCCGCTTTGCCCTGTCCAATGCCGCACAGGCCGGAGGCGATCCCCATTCCAATTCCAGCGGCCAGCGGCGCATAGGGGTTTTCGATCGTGCCGCCCTGGGCAAAGGCCGGTGTGGCCAGCAGCATCGCGGCCAGCATCATAAAGATATATTGCAGTGTTCGCATCGTGTTTTCACTCCATTCTCCCAAAGTACGCCGCCAGTGGGTGGTTGACGCTCACCGTGCTGGCACCCTCACGCTGAACGGCGTTGGTGCGCTCCGCGAAGCGGGAGAGAGACTCCGCGGAGAAACTTGGCCCTGCATCCTCCGGAGTTCAGCCCGGTGCAGCGCTATAACCTAGTGCTCATCAGCCAGAGCGAGCGACAGATAGCTCATCGCCAGCGCCATGAATAAAAATGCCTGTACCACCGATACCATGATGTGCAGCCCGAGAAAGACGAGGGGAAGCACCACCGGAATCAAGGAGAAGAACGCCAGCGTCACCAGGTCGCCGGCAAAGATGTTGGCGTAGAGACGGACGGTGAGCGAAAGCAGGCGCGCCAGGTGGGAGATGATCTCGATCGGAAGCAACAGCCACGACAGCCACCACGCCGGCCCCAGAAACTGCTTGATGTATCTCCATCCATGCTTGCGGATGCCCTGCAGGTGATAGTAGCCGAAGGTCAGCAGTGCGCAGCCGAACGGCACCACAACGTCCGCCGTCGGCGATTTCAGTCCAGGAATCAGCCCCAACAGATTGCAGAATAGGATGAAGCATCCCAGGATGGTCAGAAAGCTGATAAATGGCTCGAATCCGTGGCCGATGATCGCTTCGCTCTGCTCGGTCACAAACTCGTGGCTCATCTCCGCAAAGTGCTGCACCGTGGAGGGCGTTTCCACCTGCAACGTCAGTCGGACCGCCAGGAAATACAGCATCAGCACCACGAAGACCAGCAGCTCCATGGCAAATGTGTCTGTAATCGGCGCGGCGGGATACGTCGGCTGCACATGTACGGCCCTCAGTAGAGCGTCCACCGGCGCGGCAAAGTTGGCATTCAGGAATCGTGTGAGAAGTAGCTGAGTCGGCATAATGTCTTTCATCGCGAATCGTTCTAGACGGTCCAGCTCTTCAGCAGCCTCAGGCCTTCAATGGAAAGCGCGGCCACTGCAAGCGCTAGACCGGCGATGAGAGCGTAGACCGATCCGTGCAGAAACTTAAGGCTAACATAAAGCAGCACAAGGGCGAATCCCAGGCGGAAGATGAACCCGATCAGCACAGGTGCAAGCGGCCGTGCAGGTGCGGGGTTTGTGCCGCCTGCGTCCATTCGCGCCATCATCGCCGTCATCAGGCGCAGCCACTCGTACAGCCCGGAGCCGGAGATCGCCGCGCCCACCGCGAACAGCGCCGCGCTCGCCCATCCCATCTTCCACCACAGCAGCGGCACCGCCACCGCTACCGCAATCGCCACCATGCGCAGTGCGCGCCGCATGGTCTGTTTGAAGTCCTCGTCGCTGTAGGAGTCGAAACTCATTGGTCGTTCTTCATAGTGCGCATGGCGATGTTGACGATCTGTAGAAAGCCTCCCGCCGCGCCCAGCACGATCCCGGCAATCGCGATCCAGGTGGTGTGGAAGTGCCGGTCCAGCAGCCCGCCCAGCACCCAGCCCACAACGCATCCAATGGGAATCGCCAGGGCGAGCTGCACCATCTGCTCCGCCTTCACATAGTCCCTCAGACCGCGGTACTTCGGTGTGGGTTCATCGGCCATCGCTCGACCATTAGACCACGCCGAAGACATCCTCCGCACGACAGATATACTGGATCGGCATAGGCAGGAGCGTCCGCGTGTACGAATCACAGTTCGAGGAAGACCTCTACAACCTGCGACGCGAGAAGCTGAAGCAGATCGCTGCGCTCGGCCAGGCCATCTATCCCAACAGCTACGCCGCAAGCATCACCATCCCCGATCTGCGCGCGGCCTACGACTCCATCACCGCCGAGCAGTTCGAGGCTGATCTCGCCGCTGGAAAGAAGATCGAAGTCTCCATCGCAGGACGCATCATGGCCATCCGCGTCCAGGGCAAAGCCGGCTTCGCCCAGTTGCAGCAGGCAGGCCAGCGCATGCAGCTCTACGTCCGCAAGGACGATGTCGGCGAGGACGGCTTTGCGCTGTATAAACTCCTCGACCTGGGCGACCACATTGGAGCGCGCGGGTATCTCTTCCGCACCCGAACCGGCGAGCTCACCGTTCACGTGGCTTCTATCAATGGCGCGCCGCCCCTCACCTTCCTCGCCAAGGCAATGCTGGCGTTGCCCGACAAGTTTCACGGCCTGGAAGACACCGAGCTCCGCTATCGCCAGCGCTACCTCGATCTCTTCGTCAACACCGACGTACGCGAGGTCTTCGTCAAGCGGGCCGCCGTTCTGCGCGCGATGCGGAAGTTCTTCGACGCACGCGGCTACCTCGAAGTCGAGACCCCGATGCTGCAAACCATCGCGGGCGGCGCAGCAGCCAAGCCCTTCAAGACCCACCACAACGCGCTCGATATTCCCCTGTCGCTGCGCATCGCGCCGGAGCTCTAC
>DATKGA010000079.1:0-18106 GCA_035510935.1 Acidobacteriaceae bacterium | reverse complement strand
GGCAGGCGGATGCAGGGCGACTGACCCGGATGGCGCGCGAAGGCGTGGCGACGGCCCAAAGTTTAGGAAAACTTCCAAGGAGCTTTACACACAGCATGAAACTCAAGTTTGCACTACTCACCGCGCTGGTCGCGGGTCTCCTCCCTGTGGCCGCGATTGCCCAAGCGCTACCAGCCGCACCTCAACAAGCTGCTCCAACTGCGTCTGCCTCATCTGCGCCCGGCGACGCCGCGCCCGCTAAAGCAGCGGCTGCACAGGCGCCCATGATGGTGCCGCCGTCGGCGTTTCCCGCACGAATCGCCCTGATCATGTTCACGGAGGCTGTCTACGAGACCAACGAAGGCCAGCAAGCGGTGAACGAATTGCAGAAGAAGTACCAGTCGCAGAAGGACAAGCTGGATGCCCAGGCTGCCGAGGTTGACACGCTAAAGAAGCAGTTGCAGGCCGCACCGGCCACACTTCCGGAGGATGAGCGCGCGGCCCGGCTGAAGGTGATTGACACCAAAGACACGGCGTATCAACACGCAGCCGAAGACGCCCAGAACGCCTACCAGGCCGATCTGAATGAGGCATTGGGGAAGGTGGCGCAGAAGTTTGATGCGGTGATGAAGAAGTATGTGAGCGATAACGGCTACACGCTGCTGATCAACGCAGGTGACCAGGCGAGCCCTGTGATGTGGGCCGCGGCGCAGCCGAATGCGGATATTACGCTGGCTGTGATCGATGCGTACAACAGGTCTTCCGGTGTTGCGGCTCCGGCGGCTGCTGCCGCAGCAGCCCGTCCGAAGCCGGCCGCGACAACCACTCCACATACCACGACTACAAAGCCTGTCGCCAAGTAGATCGACAGCGCGATTCAGTCAAAAGGGAGGCCCCATGGGCCTCCCTTTTGACTGCCGCCGAGGGCACGCATCGGACGGGAATGCTTGGGGGGAATGCGTGCAAGAGTGAGGATTCTCCTGTGGATAATCTGTGGATAGCCTAGCGCGGGAAATTCACACCATGTGCCAGAGCGCGCGGCCTGCTGCGATAAAAGTTCCCTCTGAGAGTTACAAATAGAGCGCTTTCAGTCGCTTACACAAAGTGCCTGGAGATGGTCTGGGGGCTTGCTGCAAGGGAACTGACCGATATGGAAATATAAGGCTTTCCACAGGACAGCGATTCACAAGGCGTGCATCAAAGTCGATGTCTATCTAAAATGCCTGTGGCTATGCAGGCAGAAGGCCCGGGGCTAAAGCCCCTTTAATCCATTGACTTTATTCAGGGGGCTAAAGCCTCATGCTCCCTCCGGAAGGACAAGGGCCAATAGGGAGATTCTGGCTACGCCAGAATGACGAGCGATCGTGCGGTGCTGCGATGAGACCGCATCATGAATGGGTCACCCGGCTGCGCTACTCTTCGCCTACTTTGAGGACGGCGAGGAAGGCCTCCTGGGGAATATCGACCTTGCCGATGCGCTTCATCCTCTTCTTGCCTTCCTTCTGCTTTTCGAGGAGCTTGCGTTTGCGGCTTATGTCGCCGCCGTAGCACTTGGCGATGACGTTCTTTCGCAGGGCGGTGACCGTCTCGCGTGCGATGACCTTGGCGCCGATGGCGGCCTGGATGGCGACCTCGAACATCTGGCGCGGGATGAGCTGGCGCATCTTGGAGACCAGAGCACGGCCACGGTCGTAGGCGAAGTCGCGGTGGACGATGACGGAGAGCGCATCGACTGGATCGCCGCCGATGAGAATATCCAACTTGACCATGGGCGAAATCCAGGAACCGGAGAGCACATAGTCGAGCGAGGCGTATCCGCGGGAGATGGACTTGAGACGGTCGTAAAAATCGAGGACGATCTCGTTGAGCGGCAGCTCGTATGTGATCATGACGCGGGTGGAGGTAACATACTCGAGGTTCTTCTGACGGCCTCGCTTCTCTTCTACGAGCTTGAGGATTCCGCCGACGTACTCCTCGTTGGTGAGGATGCGAGCGATGATGACCGGCTCGGCGATGGAGACGATCTCTGTGGGGTCTGGCCAGCGCGAGGGATTATCCACTTCGACGGTTTTACCGTCGCTGAGCGTGATCTGGTAGCGGACCCCAGGCGCGGTGGTGATGAGGTCGAGGTCGTACTCGCGCTCCAGCCGCTCCTGAATGATTTCGAGGTGCAGCAGGCCGAGGAAGCCGCAGCGGAAGCCGAAGCCGAGGGCGACGGAGGACTCCGGCTCGAAGGAGAAACTGGCGTCATTGAGGCGAAGCTTTTCCAACGCGTCGCGCAGCATGGCGTGCTCGTGGGAGTCGATGGTGTAGAGTCCGGCGAAGACCATGCTCTTGATGTCTTCGAATCCAGGAAGAGCCTCTGCGCAGGGACGCGCGGCTTCGGTGATGGTGTCGCCGACCTTGGTGTCTGCAACATTTTTAATTGTGGCGACGAAGAAGCCAACCTCGCCGGCGGAGAGTTCTGCGAGCGCGACCGGCTTGGGCGTCATGACTCCCATGCTCTCAACATCGAAAGTGCGTCCATTGGACATGATCTTGATCTTCATGCCCTGACTGAGGCGACCATTGATGATGCGCGCAAGGACAACGACACCGCGGTAGGGGTCGAACCATGAGTCGAAGATGAGGGCCTGCAGCGGTGCGTCCGCGTCTCCGCGCGGCGGAGGAAGGCGATGGACAACGGCCTCGAGGATGTCGGCCACGCCTTCGCCGGTCTTGGCGGAGACAGCAAGCGCGTCATCGGCTGGCAGACCGACAGCCTTCTCGATCATCTCGCGGGTACGCTCGATGTCGGCCGAGGGAAGGTCGATCTTGTTGATGATGGGGATGACTTCGAGGCCATGGTTGATGGCGAGATATGCGTTGGCGAGGGTCTGCGCCTCGACGCCCTGCGATGCGTCGACGACCAGCAATGCTCCCTCGCAGGAGGCAAGCGAGCGCGAGACCTCGTAACTAAAGTCGACGTGGCCGGGTGTGTCGATGAGGTTAAGCTGGTAGGTTTCGCCGTTGTGAGCCTGGTACATCATGCGCACGGTATGGGCCTTGATGGTGATTCCGCGTTCGCGTTCGAGGTCCATGGCGTCCAGCACCTGGGCCTGCATCTCGCGCGCGGTCAAGCTGCCGGTGAGTTCCAGCAAGCGGTCCGAGAGCGTGGACTTGCCGTGGTCTATATGCGCGATGATGGCAAAGTTGCGAATGTGGTTCGGGTCCATGCGGGGTGCGAACTGCCTCAATCTTCGATGCTACCACTGTGGCATGTATGTGCATGACGCTGAGCATGGGAGCGCAACTCATCGCAAAGCAGTGCGGGCTGCACATGGATATGGCATGGACCGCGGCCCGAAGCGTACTGCAAACGTCATACAATGAGCAATGCGATTGCAAGGAGCAATGCGATTGCGGTGGTGGGAGCGGGATCAGACTCTTGATGGATAAGACAGACGGGTACGGATGGTGAGCGGGTTGCGGAGATGGGCGGTGGCGATTGGATGCGTGCCGCTGGCGCTGCTGGCGGGTTGTCCGCAGCAGCAGAAGATCGCTTCCAGTGGGGTACCCGCGAATGCCGCGCCTCCGGTGATCGTTGCCCCACCGCCGATTGCGGCTCCCGCACCTGCGATCACGCAAGCGCAAGCCATCGACATCGCTACGAGGGCGTATAAGGTGCAGCAACTGATCCATCAGGTAGAGGGGGCCTATCAAAGCGGGGTCGACAACTACCGGGGAGGAAAGCTGGAGGCCGCGCGCTCCGACTTCGACATGGCGGTTGACCTTATGCTGACCAGCGGGATGGATGTGACGAATGATGCGCAGCTCTCCGACGAGTTCGAGCATGTGTTGAACGCGATCAACTCGCTGGAGATGTCCGCGTTGAAGCAGGGTACGACGGGCTTCAGTGGACCGATCGAGGCCGCGCCGCTGGATGCCGCCGATGAAGTGACCTTCCCGCCCGATGCAGTGCTGACGGCGAAGGTAACGGAAGAACTGAAGACGACGCAGTCGGACTTTCCCCTGGTGGTGAACGATTATGTTGCGGGATTCATCAGCTACTTCACGAGCTCGCCTACAGGGCACGCACATCTTATGCGCTCGCTGGAACGCGCGGGCAAGTACAAGGAGATGATCTCAAAGGACCTGAACAATGAGGGTGTTCCTCAGGACCTGATCTATCTGGCGGTGATGGAGTCGGGCTTCCAGCCGCAGGCGCTGAATGCAAAGTCCGGCGCGGGCGGCATGTGGCAGTTCATGCCCTTCGCTGGATCGTATGGGCTGACGCGCAATGGTTGGCTCGATGAGCGATTCGATCCGGAGAAATCCTCGATCGCCTATGCGAAGTATATGAAGTCGCTCTATGACCAGTTCGGCGACTGGTATCTGGCGATGGCGGCGTACGACTGGGGCCCGGGCAATGTGCAGCGCTCTGTGATGCGGACGGGCTATGCGGATTTTTGGGAGCTGTACCGGCGCAACGAGCTGCCGAAGGAGACGAAGAACTATGTACCCGGCATCATCGCCGCGATCATCATGGCAAAGAACCCGCAGCAGTACGGACTGGAGGGCCTGGTGCCCGATGCACCGGTTGTGTCGGACACGGTGACGGTGGACTACCCGGTCGATCTGCGGCTGGTGGCGGATGTGACGGACGCCTCGTTGCAGGAGATCGTCGATCTGAACCCAAGCCTTCTGCGCATGAGTACGCCGAGCGATATGGATTTCGATCTGCATCTTCCGGCTGGGATGCATGACGTTTATCTGAAGCGCATGGAGAAGATTCCCGAGGACAAGCGGAGCAGTTGGCGTTTTCATATGGTGCGCGCCGGTGAGTCACTGGACGGCATTGCCAGCAGCTTTCATGTACGACCATCGGAGATTGCGACGGAAAATAAGCTGGATGCAACCGTGCCGATCGAAGCGGGCGATGAACTGGTTGTTCCGGTAGCGAATGCAGTTGCGGCGGGCCATCCCCAGCACTATGTCACGCGCGCAGGCGATACGCTGGTGACGGTGGCGGACCGATTCAATATCTCGGTGGAAGACCTGCGGCGCTGGAACCATCTGTCTTCGAGTACGATTCGGCCGCAACGCACACTTGTTGTGAGTGAACCGATCCATCTGGCGCCAGCAACTCATGTGCGAGCGAGGAGAACTCGCGCGAGTACGAGTACTCGGGTGAAGGCCAGCGCAAAGACTGGGTCCAATGTGAAGAGTGCAGCGAGCGCTGCCAAGCCTTCGACGGCGAAGACTGCGCAGAGCAAAACGAAAAAAACAGTTGCAACGAAGCAAACGAACGCGGCCAAGTAAAGACGGAAGGCTGCTGCCTTAGCGACCTTAACGAAAAGATTACTTGCCATCTCTGGCGCGGAGATGCATTCTGTTGCTAGAATCCGTGCTATGGCACATTTGTATTTTTGGTGCAACGCCATTACGGTTCAAGATGCAATGCGGTGCTGCGGTGTGGGTGAGGCAATCGGAGTCCTATACAGCGTGAGGGTGCGACGATGAGTTTCAAGGAGCATGATCGGTTCGACGGACTGGATGAAAAAATCAGGATCCATGTGACTGCGGACTATGCGGACGACGAAGCCGGCGGCGATGGTTACGAAGACAACGATCTATTCGGCGATGAGGACGAAGAAGAAGTTGAAGTTGTGGTGAGCATGGCGCTGGACGACGATGGAACTCTCAATGTGCTGGAAGACATTGCCGACGATCTGCTGATCGTTGTGCCGCACGACGAAGAGGCAGTCCTGAAAGCCTCGCCACCCTCTCCGGTTAGGGGCTATACTCCGGCGGCGGCAATCTCAAAGGTCCCCAAGAAGAGCGAGGCAACTGTCGCGGTCAGCGTTGTCAAGAAGGCGGCCAAGAAATCAGCGCCCGCGAAGAAGACGGTATCGAAGAAGGTTGCGGTAAAGAAAACTGCCGCGAAAAAGTCCCTGAAGAAGAAGGCGGTCGCGAAAAAGAAAGTGATCGTGAAGAAAGCTCCGACCAAGAAGAAGGTTGCCAAGAAGGCGGCAAAGAAGCCAGCCGGGAAAAAGAAGTCTGCCAAGCAGGCGGCGAAAAAGGGCGGAAAAAAGACGACATTGAAATCTGCCGCGAAGAAAGTGAATGCTCCACGCGGCGGTAAGGCGGTTTTGAAAAAAACGGCCGGCAACAAACGGGGCAAAAAAACCAAAACGAGAGGTATTACCTTGGCAACTAAGAAAGCAGCGAAGAAGGTTGTAAAGAAGGCAGCTAAGAAGGCACCCGCAAAGAAGAAGGCAGCGAAGAAGGTTGCGAAGAAGAAGTAGTCAACCAGCAGGTTAACCAGGCAAGCAAAAGGGCCCGGACTCCTCTCGAGAGGTCCGGGCCTTTTTGCGTCTGCTGGCAGCTACTTCTATTTGGTGAATTCTACCTTGTCGTTTCCGTTCATTCCGGCGATGGCGGCCAGCACGTCGTCGCTGTGGGTGTTTGGGTTGACGGCGGACCAGAATTTTACGATCTTGCCGGCGGGCGAGATGAGGTATGTGTCGCGTTGGGCGAATTTGACGGGCCCATTGCCGGAGAGGGGAACACCGTACAGGTCGATGACCTTGTGATCTGGGTCGGCGAGCAGCTTGAAAGTGAGCGAGTCCTTGGTGCAGAAGGTCTTGTGGCTTTCCACGGTGTCCAAAGAGACGCCGAGCACGACTGCGTTGAGCGCAGTGTATTTGGGCAGGTCGCGCTGGAAGTTATGGGCCTCGATGGTGCAGCCGCTGGTCATGTCCTTGGGGTAGAAGTACAGGACGACCCACTTGCCCTTGTACTGCGAGAGCGACACCGACGCGTCTTCCTGCGAGGGCAGGCTGAATTCGGGAGCGGTGGCACCGGGTTGAAGCGGGTCGGCGGCCCGCGCCTTGAGAGTGAATCCGCACGCTACGACGATGGCGATGAGGGCGGCGATGCAAACACTTTTGCGAAGCATGGTTTTCTCCTTGTTATTCCAATGTAAGTTTGAGCGATCTTTGGGCGGCCCGGTTCACGCCAAAGAGTAGTTTTCCTGTTACTGTGAAGCGGACAATTTAGAGAGTGCCGTTTTTCTTGAGAGAAAACGGCCATAAATTCACTGGCCCACCTCTACCCCTACAGGAAACTACTCAGCGTATGGCTATAGTACCCTTTCCGCGATTAAACGTGTGTCAAGGAGACGTCTCCGCGGGTTCTGCAACGACGGCGATGCCGGCCTGGTTTGCTGCCATGAAGATGGCGGCGGCATCGAAGAGCAGTGTTCGACCAGCCTCTACGGCGAGGCAGGTAGCGCCGGCGCGAGCCATGGTTTCGATGGTTGCAAGGCCGATAACGGGGACGTCGAAGCGCATGTCCTGCGCGGGCTTGGCGACCTTGACGACGGTGAGTGCACGGCTGAGGGTGGAGGCTGCGTCTTCATGGCGACGCATGAGGGCCCCGGCACGTTCGATGGTGGCGTCAGTGCCCTCCATTGCCTCGACGGCGACACAGGCCTGCGATGCAATGACGACGGTCTGACCGAGGTCGAAGGCGGCGAGTCCGCGCGCGACGGAGAGCCCGTAAGCGATGTCTGTGCGTTCGTCTTCGGAGGGGGCGCGCTGGGTGAGGACACCGGGTTTGGCAAGCAGCGGCTCGAGATATTGGGTGGAGGAGATGAGTTCAATTCCCTCGTCGGCGAGGATCTTGGCGACGGCGCCAAGCAGCTTGTCCGTAGAGCGCGTACCCAGGTTGAGCAGCAGCTTGGCGAGACGCCAGTCGGGACGGATGCTGGAGAATATCTGCGTGTGCTTGACCTGGCCGGCCATGACGGCGCGGGTGACGCCGGCCGTTTTGAACGTGTCGATGAGGCGGGAGAGTTCGCCGAGAGAGAGCCAGTGAACGCGGATGGCGGGATCGGCGGCGGCACGCGTATCGATCTCGGGATCGGTCTCTTCCTTGATGGCGGCGACGACAAGGGAGAGACCCTGGGCGCGTGCAGCATCGAGCAGCAGGAACGGGAAGCGACCGTTGCCGGCGATGAGCCCGAGGATGTTCTGCGAGTCGCTCAATTCGGTGGTACCCCCCCCGGTGCAATTAGCATAAAGTATTCATAACATGTTAGTTAAGCTGGCGCTAAGCGCGTGAGACGTATTAAAGGCGAAGACACTGCGGATTGTTGGAGCCGACGGCAAGAACAGGCAACAGCACATGAGCAGACAATACCCCCTGCTTTAATTGTATGGGATTGGGGATAACTACTATGCCAAGTATTTTCGGATGGAAAGTGGTTGGTAGGGTGTGGGTTAGCGGACTAATCGGGGGTCGAGGGGCTTGACATGCAATTTAGCGGGGTTTTTGGGGGGTTGGCATTGAACCCATGTCTCAGAAGCGAGACACGGGGCACCCGATTTCGTGGAGTCATTAAGAGCTGGGCGGCCGCTACTTGGAGTTGTTGAAGGCGTCGGAGAGGCGGTTGAGGTCGGCGTCGGTGACGGTGCCGCTGATGAAGATGATGAGATAGTGAAAGGTTGCGGAGGTGCCCTTCTCGATGGTGAAGTTGAGGGCTGGGGTTTTGGGATCGAAGCCGTGCGCGCCGAGCGGGTTGACAGCGAAGAGGCCGTAGTCGCGGGCGTGCCAGTAGGTTGGGTAGTTGGGGTTTGCGGAGTGGTCGAGGACAGCGATGGTTTCTGGCTTGCCGTCGGGCGTGGTGGCGGAGAGCTCGCACCACTTACCGCGCGTGCCCCATGCGGCGGCGCCGACCTTGCCTTCGCTGGTGCGGTAGACTCCGCTAGCGCCAGCGGTGGCAGCGGCGACGGGGGTTGCGATGCCATTGGCGTCGCGGAGGGTCTCTGGCGCTGCGGTGGCAGATTCGAGGAAGTGGGCGACGCGGATGCCGAGCATGCCGTCCTTGTCGTCGTGGAAGACGACCTGGGTAAGGGCGTTCAGGGTGACGGTCATGTCGATGGCGCGGGCGGGCTTGCCGTCGATGGTGAGCTTGGAAAAGACGTAGCGCGTGGTCTGGTGGAGGATGGGTGGCTGCTGGTTGCTGCCGAATGAGGGAACGTCGGAGGCGGGGTACCAGGTGGATTCGGTGACGAGTTCGCCGGAGGTGGGGCCACTTTTGGAAGAGACGATGCGGTCGTGGTCGATGGAGCCGTATTTAGCGCGCGCGTCAGGCTTGATGGCGTCGGAATTATTCCAGTAGTCGATGTTGTTGACGTTGGAGTAGTTGAACCAGAGGCCGGTGTGGTGGGGATGGTCGGTGCGTTCGCCGGGCAGGGGAGGATTGCCGCGGGTAAGGGTGGTGCCGTCGGGAGCAAGGAGCGGGTAAAGGATGGGCTTGCGCTGGTTATTGCCCCAGAGGTAGGAGGTGAAGGGCGCGCCATCGATGGTGATGTCGACACGGTGGGCGGCTTGGTTGACGTTGACGGCGACGCCGGATTTCTGGGCGTGGAGTGACATGGGGGCGAAGGCGAGGCCGATGGCGACAAACAAATAAAAACTTACCTCAGCGGCTAAAGCCGAGACGCTAGTAAGACGCTTATGGCACGGCTGAAGCCGTGCCTTTAAGCAAGACGCTGGCAGTTTATGCAAAGGCATAGGGCTTACCTCCGACCATGACCTGCTGGGTTTTTTCGTCGAAGGTAACTTTGAGGCCGGTCTGGATGGCGGCGACGTTCATGCATAGCGCGATGGAGTGGCTATAGCCGGCGCGAATACTTGCATTGGGCGTCTTGCGCGAGCGGACGCACTCCATCCAGTTACGCATGTTGGCGTTGGTCTGAGGATCGCCGCGGCCGCCGTTGGAGGTGTCGGCATCGTTAGACATTTTTTCAGCATTCTCCATCAGGGAAAAGCTGGGCAATAAATTGGGTTGCATCTTCATGGCGGCGGCCTGGCCGGCGGTGAGGCCTCCTGTGGGCGTGACGGTCTGCTTGTCCATGTCGATCATGCCGCCGTTGGAGTAGTAAAGCTCCTTGGTGCCGCCGGCGGCGTTGGTGAAGCGCGAGGTGTACTGGACCTGGAATCCCTTGGTGAGATCGTCGAGTGGGCCGTAGTCGAAGACGGCGGTCATGGTGTCCCAGTTGGTGCGGCCGTCCTTCCAGAGATAGATACCGCCGTTGGCGACGACTGAGCGCGGGTGGGGCAGGCCGGTGAACCAGTGGACGGTGTCGATCTGGTGGACGAGCCACTGGTCTGGAATACCGGAGGAGTAGGGCCAGAAGAGGCGGAACTCAAGGTATTTGCGCGCATCGAACTTGTCCTTGATGACGCCGAGGCAGTAGCGGTTCCAGTCGGTGTCTTCCTGCTTGAGCGTGGGGACGACGTCGGGACGGCGCCAGCGGCCTGGCTGATTGACGTTCCAGGACATTTCGACCATGACGATATCGCCGAACTTGCCGGACTGGATGTACTCGGCGGCCTTGATGTAGGCGGGGGTTGAGCGGCGCTGGGTGCCGACGGCGATGATCTGGCTAGAGCTTTCGACGGCTTTCAGGAAGTCGCGGGCATCGTCCATGCGGCGGGCGGTGGGCTTTTCGACATAGGCGTCGCGGCCAGCCTTGACAGCTTCGATGCCGTGGCGCGCGTGCTGGAAGTCGGCGGTGGCGATGAGGACGGCGTCGATGTCGTTGCGTGCGTAGAGGGCCTCGTTGTTGGGGACCATGTCGATCTTGCTTCCGGCGGCTTTTTCGACCGCGGCTACGGCCCGTTCGCGCGCGAGCTTCCAGATGTCGGAGACGGCGACGAGTTCAAAGTTCATGTCCTTCTGGTTGACGGCGAATGCCGGCACATCGCCACTCAACATGCGGTCTCCGCCGCCGACGATGCCAACGCGGACGCGATCGTTAGCGCCGACGATTTTGGCGTAGCTGCGCGCGGACTGCGTGGCGGCGACGGCGAGGGCTGCCGCGCTGAGTTTGACGAAGTCGCGACGGGTGGTATCGGTGGATGCAACGGGGGTTGGCATGATGGGAGGCTCCTGGTGCCGGGAACGATGCTGTGTATACGATGCCGTACAACCCAGAGTTGCCGGCGAGCGAAGTCTACATTGTTTGAGGTACTTTGGGCGAGTGGGGGCAGGCGAGGAAGGGAGGGTCCGGGGCTGAAGCCCGTTTATGCGAGGGGATGATTTCAGGGGCCTTAAGGCCCCGTGCTCCCTCCGGGTCGCGCTTACGCGCGATATCCCACTCATCGCGATGAAGCTGCGATGAGTGGGGCACCCTGCGCGAGTTTAATATGGTGCGCTAGCGGATGACGACGTCCCAGATTTTGGAGAGGCGCGATTTGCCGGCGGGGCCTTCGACATAGAGAACAACGACGTACTGGCCGGGGGCTTTGTACTGGTGGATGGGGAACTGGTCGCTGGAGTCGGTGTGGTCGCCGAAGTCCCACTTCCAGCTGGTGATCTGTCCTTCGGATTCATCCTGGAATGCAACGAGGCGACGGTTCATGTCGAGGACCTTGAAGCTCCACCTGGCCTCGATGGGCTTGCGGAACTGCGGTTCGAGCGGCATGAGGCGGAACTCTCGCAGCAGGGTTGCGTTGCCATACATCTTGTGTTCGGGGGAGAGGTTCCAGAAGCCGTTATTCTTGCCATTGGGATTGCCATCGTCGTAGTCGATGACGGCCCAGGAGAGGCCGATGAGTTTGTTCTCGTAGAGTTCGGATTCGACGGCTCGCTGCGGGCCTTCGCAGCCGGCGTAGTCGAAGGGCGTGATGTAGAACTCGAGGATGTAGTGGCCGGACTGGCCGGGGCGGAAGGTATAGTTCTGCGCGTGGTTGGCCCAGGGAAGTTCCTTGTCCCAGGGCTGACATCCCCAGGCCATGGCCCAGTCCTTGCCCTCGTAGGGCGTCATGATGTGGTAGTTCTGCGCCTGCACGCCGTGCATGGAGAAGTGCGCGTCCATCTCGTCCTGGTCCATGTTGTTACGGAAGCCGGGGATGAGCGGCCCGCCGGAGCGGTCGCCATCGACCACCACCTCGAAGGTATCGTTGTGCAGGCCGGGGTCGGCGAAGTCCCAGTAATTGTCGAAGGCCTCGTAGAGGAAGTAGAGGCGGTTGAGGCCCTTGACCCAGCCGACCTTGACTTTGATGTCGAGGTCCTTGGGGTCTGGCTTGTCATGCTTATGCTCGTCGTCGTGCATGTCGTTGAGCGTTATGGCGTAGCTATCGGGCACCATGGCCCAGTCGTCGTCCTTGCCGTCGATGCGGGGGATCATGTCGGCGGGAAACTGGAAGACTTTGAAGATGGGCAGGGGAGGTGCGGGCGCAGCGGCTGGCGAAGCTGGTGTCGCGGGAGCTACGGCAGTAGTGGGCGCGGGCGGTGCAGGGGCTTGTTGAGCGCGGAGTGCCGAGCCTGCAAACGCAAACGTCGAAATCATAGCGGCCAGATAGATTGCTCTCATGAGATAGAGACTGCCTTTCTGAGGGAGGTGTGGGCTGCGGTGCCGGTGAGTCCTTCGATTTTGAGGCCGGTGGTGTCGATTGCCTCGACGGCATAGGAGAAGGCGTCGGGCAGGTTGGCGCCCCACGCAACCTTGCAATTGCGCAGGGTGACGTTGTCGGCGTGTTCGATGGAGAAGCCGGGGGTATCGTGCGGTTGGATGGCGGGGATGGCCGTGGTGGGGCGATTGTCGAAGAGGCCACCGGGGAACTTAGTGGTGCGGGCAAGGGTGACGGCGACGCGGTCGAGGGTGACGTCGTGAATTCGGCTGAGAGCGCTGCCGCAGACGCGGACGGAGTTCTCGGCAGTGCCGGTAACATTCTGCACGGTGACATGGTGTAGTGAGCCGGGTTTGCTGGCCGGCGAGCGGGGGATGGCGGTAAATGAGATGGCCTCGCCACGTCCCCACCATGGATCAGAGTAGAAGCGCGAGTTGAAAGTGATGTCTCGGAAGGCGATGTTGTAGACGTTACCCTCGTCGCGCAACTGGATGCAGAGGCCGCGCGAACTGGTCTTGATGTGGCAGCGCTCGAAGCGGATGTCGTGGATGTCAGAGGTGGTCTCGGTGCCAATTTTGAGGCCGGCGTCCTGGGTCTCGATGACGCAGTCGTGGACGTGGATGTTGGCGCACTCGCCGTAATCGATGGGCTGGCGGCTGCACTTAATGACCACGCCGTCGTCTCCGCAGGCGATGTTGCAGTTGCGGATCTCGACGTTGCGCGAGTGGTCGGGATCGATGCCATCGCAGTTGGGCACGTCGAGCAGGTTGCGAATCTTGACGTTATCGACCAGCACGCCGTCGCAGCCCAGCAGGTGGAGGCCCCAGTTGGGCGCCTCGGCGAAGGTGATGTCGCGGACCTGCAGGTCCTTGCATGCGGTGAGGACGAACATCTTGGGACGGAATGGGCCGGGCTTCCAGATGCCGCCTGGGTCGTCGTAGCCTGTCATGAACTCTTTGGCGCGGCCTTGAAGCGTGCCCGTACCAGAGATCTTGAGGCCCTGCGCGCCGTTGGCCATAATCACCGCACCCAGCGCTGCGGACATGGTGTCTCCGCTTTGCGAACCGGGCAGACCGCCGCGATAGTCTTCGCGCTGCGTGCTGATGAGGAGTTGGGCGTCGTCGGCCAGATGGAAGTCGATGGAGCCTTTGAGTTCGATAGTGCCGATCAAGTATTTATGGCCGCCGCGGACGAGTACCTGAGCCTTGCCAGAGAAGGCCGCCGCGTCGTCGACGGCACGCTGGAAGGCGGGGCTGTCGAGCGTCTTGCCATCGCCGGTGGCACCGTACTTCAGCACGTCAAAGATTTTGATCCGCGGAGCGGCTTTGCGCGGGGCGGGTTGCTGGCGGGCCGGACTCTGCGACGCGAACGAATAGAGCGGAGAAAACGGCGCAGCCCCGGCGAAGGCCGCGCCTGTCTTGATCATTGTGCGACGCGATGGCAGACGCGCGAAATTTTGTGGTGATCGATTCAACGGATGTCCCCGCTCGAAGTTCCATTGCTGCCCGGCAACAACTCTACTATAGGAGAAGCGCTGCACGCAGAGTTGGGGATGAATCCCGGGGTGCCATAATCGCTACTTTCCGCTGTGGAAGACGGTGAGTATAAGAGGGTATGGGGCGGTTTCGCCATGACTCCGCCGGACCGGACGAGGAGGCAGGACCATCGAAGGCAATCCCAGCTTTATGCATCGGGCGATCGAGTTGGCCACCATAAACGTTCTCTCCCGCGCGGGCGGTCCGTTCGGCGCGGTTGTGGTGCGCGACGGCAAGATCATTGCCACGGGTACCAACCTGGTGACGTCGAGCAACGACCCTACGGCGCACGCTGAAGTGGTTGCGATCCGTGCGGCGTGTAAAGCGCTGGACGATTTTCAACTAACCGGATGTGTGGTGTACACCAGTTGCGAGCCGTGCCCGATGTGCCTGTCAGCGCTCTACTGGGCGCGCTGCGACGCGATTTTTTATGGCAACACAGCGGCCGATGCCAGCGGTGCCGGATTCGACGATGCCTCTCTCTATGATGAAATCAGCCGCCCACTTGACCAGCGCAGTATCCCCATGACGCGCATGCTGGCCGACGAGGCAAAGACGAGCTTCGACGCGTGGCGCAGTCTTCCCGATAGAATCGATTACTAAATGGCAACCAAGCGCAAGACCTCAACACGAAAGACCGCAGCACCATCCAGGAAGCCCGCACCTGTTGCCTCGGCCGCGCCGGTAAAGATTGCGCTGCTGGGCTTTGGAACTGTTGGCAGCTCAGTGGCGCGCGTGCTGGCAAGCTCGAAGCTGCCGGGCATTGAGCTGACCCACATCTTCAACCGCGATGTGGAGCGCAAGCGCGCGTCCGCGGCGGCGAAATGCGTGCCTGCATCGGCGGTGTGGACGGAGAACTTCAACGATATTCTCCACTCTGATGCGGAGATTGTGATCGAACTGATGGGCGGTCTCGATCCAGCGGAGGGCTGGCTGCACAAGTGCCTTGCTGCTGGTAAATCCGTAGTGACGGCGAACAAACAGCTTATCGCCTACCGTGGGGCCTCGTTGTTTCGGCTGGCCGCAAAACACGGTGTACAGCTAGTGCATGGAGCGGCGGTGGCTGGCGGCGTGCCGGTGATTCCGGGCATTCTGCAAGGGCTGAGCGGCGACCAGATCACGCGCATCAGCGGCATCGTCAACGGAACCTGCAACTACATCCTGAGCCATATGGAGAGTGGCGCGGAGTACGCCGCCGTGCTGGCCGACGCGCAGGGGCTGGGCTATGCGGAGGCCAATCCGTCGGCGGACGTGGATGGCTTCGACGCGCGCGCCAAGCTGTGCATCCTGTCGCGCATCGCGCTGCATGCGGAGCTGGATCCGGACGCCGTTGCCACGAAGACCATTTCCACGATTGAGGCCGTCGACTTTGCCTATGCGAAGGAGCTGGGCTGCACTATCCGCCAGGTCTCACGCGCGCAACTGGAGAAAAAGATTGTTCACGCGCGAGTTGCGCCGATGCTGGTACCGCTGGCGTCGCCCATTGCGTGGTCGCACGGAACGCAGAACATGGTGATTACATCGGGCAAGTTCGGCGGCGATGTTGTCTTCTCCGGCCACGGTGCGGGTGGCGAGCCTACGGCGGTTGCGGTGGTAAGCGACATTCTGGCGGTGGCGCAGCGCTCGGTCGCGGTGTCGCTGCCGGTGCGACGGCGGCAGGTGACGGGCGAGTTCCTGGCTCCGCACTACCTGCGCTTTGTGGTGGACGATAAGCCCGGCATCGTCAGCGGGATTGCCGGTGCGCTGGCAAAGGTCGGGGCCAACATCGACTCGCTGCTACAGCGGCCGGGTTATCCCAAGCACAGCCTGCCATTCGTCATCACGACAGAGCCATGCCTGACTTCGACGATGGAGAAGGCTGTCGCAACCATGGCGAAGATGGATTGCCTGCTGGAGCGGCCACTTTGCCTACAGATACTGACGATGGACGACAAGGCGGAGTAGTGCGGTGGTCAATCGTTAGAACTTTCTGTTCCGCGTCAATTAATCTTTTTGATCCAGATATTGCGCACCGAGACTTTGGCGGGAGTGCTCTCAAGCTCAATGCCGATCTTGCCGGATTTGTTGTTGGAGGAGGCGGGATCGTCGTCGATGTAGACGGCCATCAGCTGTCCATTGAGGATGTGGAGGAAGGTGCCGCCGCGCGCGATGATCTCGTACTGGTTCCAGTCGTTGACCTTGACATATCCGCCAAGCGCCGTGCGATCGCCGATGGTGCCGATGAGGGTGGGAGGGGACCCCGCGGATGAGTTCACCACCTCTCCGCGCCATGCGACAATGCCCAGCGGGGTGTTCTCCGAATAGAACTGCCCGGAATAAGAGGCATGCAGGGGGTTGACGGGGTACCAGAAATCGGCCTGCGGACCGGTCATCATCCAGTTGAGATTGAGCGGCTTTCCGCCGGGCCGGGGAGGCTTATTCCAGGGCAGCCCGGTCTGGCTGCGATACTGAATGCCGCTGCCGCCGGCGATCTCGCACTTGATCTCCAGCTTGAGATCGAAGTCTTTGGCTTCGAGATCACGACGCGAGATATAGGTGTTGGCAACAAAGTTGTCCTTGTTGGACTCGCCAACGATGGCACCATTCTCCACGCGCCAGATGGTGGAATCTCCCTCCCAACCGTCCAGGCTTTTGCCGTCGAAGATCTGCGTGTAACCGGTGTGATCGTCGAAGTTCATTGCGGCCG
Organism: Acidobacteriaceae bacterium; assembly: GCA_035510935.1. Lineage (GTDB taxonomy): Bacteria > Acidobacteriota > Terriglobia > Terriglobales > Acidobacteriaceae > Edaphobacter. The sequence continues at coordinate 1,501 of DATKGA010000079.1, read as the reverse complement.
GTTCGTGAAATTGCGAGCGGGCGGGGGCAGGACCAGGCTGAGGCGCGGCAGGCGTCTGCGCCAACAAAAAACCAGCGCCGGCAATGCACAGTATCGAACAGACAGCGCAGAGCCGGAGTGTATTTCGTCGGCTGGAGATGGTGTGATTTTTCAGCATGGTCATTGAAGCCTCTTGGTAAGACATGGCAAGTATAGACCGCTGAGGGAGCGGTTAATATTTGGGCAGAGTGGGGTCGATCTTGTCGGCCCAGGCGAGGATTCCGCCGGCCAGGTTCTCGACGTGGGGGAAGCCTGCGCTCTTGAGGAATTGTGCGGCCTTTTGGCTGCGCCCGCCGGACTTGCAGTGGACGACGATGGCGCGATCTTTTTCTGCAGCAAGCTCGTGAAGACGTTTGGGCAGATCGCCAAGGGGGATGAGAGGCGCGCCGATATTGACGATTTTGACTTCGTGAGGCTCGCGTACATCGAGGACGAAGACGTCTTCCCTGGCATCGAGTCGGCGCTTCAGCTCCTGCACGCTGACCTGCGGGATGCCGTCTACCACAGGCGCGTCTGCCACTGCCTTATTCTGCGCGATCTCCAGCGGGCCAACACTCTTTGGCTTTTCGATGCCGCAGAACTGGTCGTAGTCGATGAGAGCGGTGACTGTGGGATGGGTGCCGCAGACCGGGCAGTCGGGGTTCTTGCGCAGCTTCAGGGTGCGGAACTTCATGGTAAGCGCGTCGACGAGAAGGAGACGTCCGACGAGGCTCTCGCCAATGCCCAGAATGAGCTTGATGACCTCGGTGGCCTGAATGACGCCGACGAGGCCGGGGAGGATGCCGAGCACGCCGCCCTCTGCGCAGGAGGGGACTAATCCCGGCGGAGGCGGTTCCGGGTACAAGCAGCGGTAGCACGGGCCCTCTTTGGTGGCGAAGACACTGGCCTGGCCCTCAAAGCGGAAGATGGAGCCGTAGGCGTTGGGCTTACCCAGCAAGACGCAGGCGTCATTGACCAGGTAGCGCGTCTGGAAGTTGTCCGTGCCGTCGGCGATGATGTCGTAGTCCTTGAAGATTTCGAGCGCGTTGGCGCTGGTGAGCATGACGTTGTGCTTGATGATGTTGGTGTAGGGATTGAGTCCCTTGAGCATGAGTTCGGCGGAGTCGACCTTGAGTTTGCCGACGGTGGCAGTGGAGTGGATGATCTGGCGTTGCAGGTTGCTGGCGTCGACGGTGTCGAAGTCGACCAGGCCGAGCGTACCCACGCCGGCGGCCGCCAGATAGAGCGCGAGCGGCGCGCCGAGGCCGCCGGTACCGACACAGAGGACCTTGGCGGCCTTCAGCTTCTGCTGACCCTCCATGCCCACCTCGGGCAGGATGAGGTGACGCGAGTAGCGGGATATCTCGTCATTGGAGAGTTTGGGGAGTTCAAGTCCGGGGAGTATTGCTGTTGCCATTTCGGTGTCCTTCGCCCGCATTCATGCGGATTTTCAATAATATGTACTTGTTATTGTTACGTATTT
>DATKGA010000078.1:0-18703 GCA_035510935.1 Acidobacteriaceae bacterium | reverse complement strand
TAAATGACCGTGGAGTATATACGGAAGCTTTGAGCCACTCAAAGGATGGCATCAGCTTAGATCCGAAGAGCGCCTATCTTTACTACGAAGAAGCAAGGGCTCAAGAGAGTTTGGGGCGGTCCCAGGAATGTAAATCTGCTGCCCAACAGGCAGTAATACTTTCAGACGGAAAATACTCTCTATATCACTTCCAACTAGGAAACTGCTATTTCGATACAGAAGATTGGGTTGCCGCGGAGAACAGCTTCCGTTCTGCTGCCGATGAGGATAAGCAAGACGCAGCTTCTGCATTCAACCTAGGTCTCTGTCTCAAGCGACAGGGGTATGGAGCGGATGCAAGAGTGTGGTTTGAAGAAGCCCTAAAACGAAACCCTAGTGCTGAACTGAAGTCAAAGATAGTGTCAGCGTTGCAATAAGTCCGTTGCCGGCCGCCCCACATCTCGCCTCTTCACCGCGCGTCTCGCGCCACCTCTACACCCCAACCCCAAACCGGAAGGGCCCGCGTTTACGCGCAACGAACAATTAACCCCAGCCCCTACTAAGGTACGATAAAATACCTCTAGCGGAGGCCGCCCCATGCCAACAAAGCTCAACATCACACAGGACATCCAGCCCCTCACCACCTTCCGCAACAACTCCGTCAAGCTCATCCGCCAGCTCAAGCGGACGCAGCGCCCTATCATCCTCACCGTCAACGGCAAGCCCGAAGCCGTCCTTCAGGACGCAGCAGCCTACCAGCGCCTGCTCGACTGCGCCGCCGAGGTCAACGCCGAAGAAGGGTTGCGCCAGGGTTTGCAAGACATCGCAGAGGGCCGGACGCGTCCGGCGCGCCAGGTCTTCGCCGAACTGCGTGGGGAATATGGCATACGAGATTAGGCTGGCAAGACGCGCCATCGCCGATCTGCGGGCCATCTACAAGTACATCGAGGCCGAAAGCTCTGACGCTGCCAGCCTCTGGTTTCGCGGTCTGGAATCGGCAATCTTCAGCCTGGAAACACGGCCATCCCGCAGCCCAATCGCGGAGGAACGCAAGGACCTGCGACACCTGCTCTACGGGAGCAAACCGCACATCTATCGGATTCTCTACACCATCGACGAGCGCGCCAGGATCGTATACGTCGTGCAAATCCGCCACGGTGCCCGCCGCCCGCTCCGCCCAACTCACCCCTCATAAACCTCGCCGCGCAGCCACGAATCCGCGCCCACCAGATTCTTGTTTCCCGAACCCAACCGCCCACGGTCCGCATCCAAAACCCCGAGCCCCCAATGGACCACAACCTCGACCACACAATCGCCCTCCTCACCCGCACGCCCGCCACGCTCGACGCTCTTCTCCACGATCTACCCGCACCCTGGACCCTCGAAAACGAAGGCCCCAACACCTGGAGTACCTACGAAGTCATTGGCCATCTGAACCACTGCGAGCGCGTCGACTGGATGCCCCGCGCCCAAATCATCCTCACCCACGGCGAGAGCCGCGCCTTCGAGCCGCTGGACCGCTTCGCCCAGCAACGCGACAGTGCAGACAAGTCGCTCCACCAACTCCTCGACGAATTCACCCACCTCCGCGCGGCCAACGTCCGCGACCTCCGCGCACTCAACCTCACCCCGCGGCAACTCGCCCTCCGCGGAACCCATCCCGCCTTCGGCTCCGTCACCCTGGCGCAACTCCTCGCCACCTGGGTCGTGCATGACCTGACCCACCTTCACCAGATCTCCCGCGTCCTCGCCCACCAGTACCGCGCCGTCGTCGGCCCCTGGAGCGCCTACCTGGGCGTCCTCCAGTGTACCGGCCACAGCGCCTGAACCCCATTCTCGGCTACCCCACATTCCACCTCTTCGCCGCACGATTCGCCACGCCCCGCCAATCTTGCCGGATCATATCGTTCTCGGCTAGACTCACGCCATGCGCCGCCCAATTTTGTTCCAACTCGCCCTCGTCCTGCTCCTTGCCTTCACTGCTTCCCCGCTCGTCGCGCAGGATTGGGCCAAAGCGACGCTGGAGAAGTCGCCGCGCCACCGCGAGTACGTCGCCATCAAGCATGGCGACCGCACCGTGCAGGCCTTCGTAGTCTATCCCGAGGTCAGCCAGAAGGCCCCCGTCGTCCTCATGATCCACGAGATCTTCGGCCTTAGCGACTGGGCCAAGGAGATGGCCGACGAGATCGCCGCCCAGGGCTACATTGTCATCGCGCCCGACCTGCTCTACGGCTACGGCCCCAAAGGCGGCGGAACCGACGCCTATCCCGGCCAGGACGCCGTCACCAAGGCCGTCTCCGCGCTCGATCCCGCCGTCGTCACCGCCGATCTTGACGCCGCAGCCGACTACGGTAAAAAGCTTCCCTCGGCCAACGGCAAGCTCTTCGTTGCGGGCTTCTGCTGGGGCGGTGGCAAGTCCTTCGACTTCGCCGCACACCGCCGCGATCTCTCCGCAGCCTTTGTCTTCTACGGCACGCCGCCCGCCGACGACGCGCTCAAGAACATTACCGCGCCTGTCTACGGCTTGTACGCGGGCAACGACGCCCGCATCACCGCCACTGTTCCTGCCACCACCGCCGCCATGAAGGCCGCCGGTAAAAAGTATGAATCTGTAATCTACGATGGCGCCGGCCACGGATTTATGCGCGCCGGTGAAGATCCCGCCTCCAACCCAGCCAATAAGACGGCACGCACCGAAGGCTTCAAGCGCCTCATCGCACTGCTCAATCAGGAGAGCGCGGCGACAGCGCAGACGCCCACGCCGGCCACTGCTCCGGGAGCAGTACAGCGTCCTCAGATGGCGGCCATCGGTGTTCCTGTCGCCGGTATGCCCTTCGTCCACGACCCCTCCACGGTGGTGCATTTCCACGGCAAGTACTACGTCTTCTCCACCGGCCGCGGAGCACCGTTCTACTCCTCGCCAGACACAGTCACCTGGACGCGCGAAGGCAGTGTCTTCACCCAGATTCCCGACGCGGTGCACGCTGCGGTGCCCAAAAACAATGGCACCGACGTCTGGGCGCCCGACATCATCCGCTTGAACAACCAGTTCTATCTCTACTACGCTGTGTCCAGTTGGGGATCGTTCCAGTCGGCCATCGGACTCGCCACCAACCCGGTGCTCGACCCCAAAGACCCCGCCTATAAATGGACGGACCACGGCGTGGTCGTCACCTCCAATGGCAACGAAGACCTCAACGCCATCGATCCCGGCGTCATCCTCGCGCCCGGCGGCGCGCTCTGGATCTGCTACGGCTCCTACCATGGCAGCATCCGTGTTACCCAGCTCGACCCGCACACCGGCCTGGCGCTTGCGCCTAATACCCTCGGCGCACCCATCGCCACCGCACGCGAGTCGGAGGCGTCCGACATCATCTCGCATGACGGCTTCTTCTACCTCTTCGTCAATCACGGAAGCTGCTGCAAGGGCAAGGACAGCACCTACAACATCCGCGTAGGCCGCGCGCACACCATCACAGGCCCATATATGGACCGCGATGGCAAACCAATGTCCGAGGGCGGCGGCACGCTCTTCCTCGCCTCCGACGCGCAGCGCATCGGCCCCGGCCACTTCGGCCGCGTAGTCGATTACGACGCACCATCCAGCGCCCCCGAGCGCTTCAGCATCCACTACGAGGCCGACATGAAGCGCGATGGACGCTCCGTGCTGGACATCCGCCCGCTATCGTGGACCGCGGATGGCTGGCCTATTGCCGGCGATCATGCTGCCGCTTCTACGGATGCCGCCTCCGCGTCTGCAGATCATCTGTGCGACTCAATGTGATACGTCCCCGCTGGGCGCACATAGATCAGAGGGTCGCCGGGATGAACTCGAATCGTGCTGCTCGGTGCGGTTCGTTTACTGTTAAGTGTGATCTCCTTGCTGAACTCCGCTGGAATTTCGATGCGCCCCGCAGCAGGAAGCGTTACATCCATCGTCAGTTTGTCTCCGTCAAGCGTCCACGCACTCGCAACCAGGCCCAATTTGGAGTGATACGTCGCCGAGACATGCGTGAGATCACCCACAATTGCAGGCTCAATAATGAACCGGGCCTCAGCGTATTGCCCATCTAGTAGATTGACTCGTATCCCCGCCAGCCCGCGATAGAACCACTCCTCCGCGTGTCCCAGCATGAAGTGGTCCTGCGACGATCCTGGGTTCGCATCCCACGCTTCGGTCAGCGTGGTCGCGCCGTGCGCAAGCTGGTCGCCGTAGCTCGGCTTGTCGGTGCGCGTCAGCATCGCGTACAGCACATCGGACCGGCCTCCGTCAGTCAGCGAGCGAACCACATAGTGGAAACCCACATCACCCGCCGTGACGTGGTCGTCGTGCGCGTGAATGTCCGCAACAAGGTTCGCAAGCACAGCCTCGCGCCGATCCCCATCCACCAAGTCAACGGCCAGTGCCATCGCGTTCGCCGTCTGCGAGCCCGTGTCGTACTGGTTGGTGTCGGCGTGAAAAAATCTCGTGTTAAAGGCATCTTTCACATCGGCGGCTTCGCGCTCATAATTTCTCCCATCTTCCACGCGATGAAGCAGTCGAGCTACGCTCGAGAGCGCCGTCAGTTCCTGATAGTAGATCGCCGTCGCGGTTACGCCCGCGCTGGTCAACTGCGAGCGTCCAGGATTCTTCGTCCCAATGTCGTACCAGTCGCCCAAACCGTACAGCAGCAGGTGTCCCTGCGCCTTTCCGTGCAGATAGCCAGCATAGCGCTGCATCGCGGGATACTCGTCGTGCAGCAGATCGACGTCGCCATAAAACTGGTACGCCGTCCACGGACTCAGGATCACCGCCGCGCCCCACTCCGGCGAGTCGCGGAAGTCGTCAGGAAACGTCGTGTACTCCGGCGCAATGTCCGGCACCAGTCCGTCTGCTCTCTGCGCGTCGCGCATGTCCGCGGCAATCTTGGTATACAGGCCAGCCACGTTGTAGTTGTACATAATCGATGCGCCCGCCAGGTGCGTCTGCTCCAGCCATCCCAGCTTCTCGCGTGTGGGGCAGTCCGTCAGCACCGAGACCGAGTTCGACAGAATTGCACGATCGATCAGCGTATGGATGCGGTTGAGCAGCTCGCTCGAAGAGTTAAACATCCCATCCACCGCATATTTGTCGTGAATAAACCGCCCTGCAATGCTCAGCACCACCGGCGACGCCGCATCACCTCCAGCACTGCTCGTCTCTACCTGCACGTAACGAAATCCGGTATAGCTGAAGCGAGGATGCCACTTCTCCACGCCGCCGCCCTTCAGCGTGTATGTGAAAATATCAGGGTCCTTCGCACTCGCGTTCATACTGTGTTGCGTCACAAGGCCATTCGCATCGAGTAGCTCGCCGGGCAGCAGTTTCACGACTCCGCTACGCGCGCCCGTCACCTCGATCTCCGGCCAGCCAGCCATGTTCTCGCCCAGGTCGTAAACAATCACGCCCGGCTTGGGGTACGTCACCGCAACCGGCGCATAGCTCTCGTTCGCGACAATCGGCGGAATCGTCTCGCGCACAAGCACGCCGCCCGCGCCAGCAAGCACCCTCACCGCCGCCCATCCCTTCGCGTCAAAGCCGGGCGCGTCCCAGCCCGTCTGCTCCAGTCTCGCATCGTAGTCCTCGCCGCCGTAGATATTACTGAACAGAATCGGCCCAGCCGCCGCCTTCCATGCGCCATCCGAAACAACGCGCTGCTCCGAGCCGTCGCTGAATCGCACCACCAGCGCGACAATCAGCTTCGGCTGTCCAAATGTACCGCGAAATTTTGTATACCGATTGGCCGGCGACTCCACGTTGTACATCCCATTGCCCAGCAGCACGCCAATCGCGTTTTCGCCCGGCAACATCAGCTTCGTCACATCGTATGTGTCGTAGTAGACGCGCTTGCGATAATCGCTCCAGCCCGGAGTCAGCACCGCCTCCGTCACGTTATGCCCATTAATATGCGCCTCAAACTGCCCCAACCCGGAGATATTCAACGTCGCTGAAACGACCTTTGCACCCGCAGTCTTGCCGCGCACCGCAAAGCTATATCGAAAGATCGGCAAAGGCATGGGCGCAAAGGTATCAATCCCCGAAGCAGGCGATGCGTGCGCATCAGCTGTAGCGGGCGCGTCTGCCCGTGCAGCGATCCACCGCGCATCCCCGGCAAATGGAGGAACACTCAAACTCCCACCAGTTCCCGCAATCAACTGCGCGGCAAATATCTCCGCAGAGTAAGCAACCAGCGCAAACGCTGCGACAATCAACACCGAGCGCCTCATAAAACATCTGAACCCTGCGTCCACTCGAATCTCTCCTCTGCACAAACGCCAGCCAGGACAACCCCGAAAATCCTACTCCGTCGTCACGGATTTGGTAAGGTTCCGTGGCCGGTCCACATCCACTCCGTGGTTCACCGCCATGCAGTACGCGAAGAGTTGTAACGGCACCGCCTCCAGCATCGGTAGCAGCGACTCGCACACCGGCTCAATCCATAGTGTGTGCGTGGCCAGCGACGCTATGGTCGAATCTCCGGCGTTGGCCAGCGCCAGCACGCGCGCCCCCTGCTCACGCATGTCATACAGCAGCGACACTGTCTTCTCGTAGCGCAGCAGCGACTCTGGATCGTCTCCGTCCACCGTTGCCAGCACCACCAGCGGCACATGCGCCGACACCAGCGCATTTGGCCCATGTTTCAACTCGCCCGCCGGATAGCCCTCCGCGTGCAGGTACGATGACTCCTTCAGCTTCAGCGCTCCCTCCCGCGCAATCGCATAATGTACGCCACGGCCCAGGTACAGAAAGTTCTGCGCATCGGCGTACTGCGGAGCCAGTACTGCAATCGTCCGCTCCCAGGCAGGAAGCTGCGCATCCATCGAATCCGGCACTCCCGCCAGCGCAACCAGCATCGTCTCAATCGCCGCCGGTGTGAGTGCATCTCGTTCTCGCGCGGCCAGCAGCGCCAGCACCAGCATCAGCGTAAGCTGCGTGGTAAAGCTCTTGGTCGCTGGAATCGCCAGCTCCACGCCGGCCAGCGTATCCAGTTCCACCGTCGCCTCGCGCGCCATCGTCGAGCCATGCACATTGGTCACCGCAATCGTCGGATGCCCGCGCCGCGCAGCCTCGCGCAGCGCAGCCAGCGTGTCCGCCGTCTCGCCTGATTGCGATAGCACCATCACCGGGTTGGGGTTGTCCGGATGCCGTCGCAACGCGGTCGAGCGGCATGCATACTCGCTCGCGTACTCCACATCCACCACCAGTCCGGCCAGGTCTTCCAGCAGGATCTCCGCCGCCAGCCCTGCGTGCCGGCTCGATCCACTGGCCGCAATGATCAGGTCCGGGTGCTGGCGGAACAGCGCTGCAACCGCGCGCAGTGGCTCCTCCCGGAACTTCGGATTCGTACCGCACAGATCGAGATAATGCTCCAGCGTGCGCGCAATCGCCGCCGGCTGCTCGTAAATCTCGCGCAGCATCTGGTGGCGAAAGCTGCGTGGCGCAGTATGCAACGGCATGGCCTGATTGCTCCTGCACTCATGATTGCACATTCAATGAACTAGACTGGAGCGATGCGACTGACTCCGGTCTTCCTGCTCTCCGCCACCGATACAACACACTTCCCTTCCGTCGCCAAGACCTTCGGCGCGCCCGAGATTGCATTCCTCGGCCGCTCCAACGTGGGTAAGTCGTCGCTGATTAATGCTCTGCTCGGATCGAAACAGGCGCACACCTCATCCACACCCGGCCGCACCCGTGCCATCAACTTCTTTGCTCTGCACGAAGGGTCAGGCGACAAGGTCAAGCCCCGCCCCACGCTTCTCTTCGCCGACCTGCCCGGCTACGGCTACGCCAAAATATCCAAATCCATCTCCGCAGAGTGGCCCAGCTTCATCGAGCCGTACCTGGCCGGGCGAGAGACCCTCGCCCTCGCCGTCTGCCTCGTGGACAGCAACATCCCGCCCCAGCCCAGCGACCGCCAACTCATCGACTTCTTTCGCCACACTCAGCGACCCTATCTCGTCGTCGCCACCAAGTCCGATCGCCTCTCCCGCAGCGCGCTCGCAAAATCGCTCGACGCCCTCAAGCGCGAACACCAGATCGACGAGGTCCTCCCCGTCTCCGCCAAAACCGAAGCTGGCACCAAAGCCCTTTGGCCGCGCCTGCTCTCCCTCGCCGAGTAGCAAGTCAATCTAAGGGCTGAATAATCTGCGAAAACTCGCGTTTTTTTTGCCTTTCGGAGGGAGCAGGGGGCTTCAGCCCCCTGAATAAGCCCCATCAATTCAATGGGCTTTAGCCCCGGGCATTTTACCAGAAGCGACACTCAAGCCTTTTCAGCAGCAAGTGAAGATCAGTCTCCGAGTCGCTGCAATTCTTCTTCCGTCAGCCATACCCATCGGCCACTGCGTGCCTCGCGCAGGTAATTCGCAACCCGCTGCATCCAGCGCCCGCGAATCATATCGTCAGGCGGCAGGATCCCCAACACACGCTCATCCATCGCTCGCAGCTCGGCCGCGTTCGCCGCGGGTAGATAAACCTCCTTAAACCGCCTTCGCGCAATGCCCGTGTCGCTTAGTTCCCCGTCCGTATTCTCCATCCGCCGCAACCCCATCCCCGCAGCCTGAAGCGCCCCAATACTCTCATCCTGATAAATCGCATGCGCCTGCTGGTTCGCACCGACCAGAAGCAGATCAGGCAGCACACCGCGTTCCACCATCTCGCGCAACGTTCCGCTCACCTCCGCCGTCAGCCCCACACTCAGCGGTCGCCGCTGCCGCACCTCATTCTTCAGCGCGCGCAGAGCCTCATCCAGTGTGTTCACCACAAAATCGAGTTCGCCGCGCCGCATCGCGGACTTCACCGCGCCAGCATCACTGTCGAGCAGCAGCGTCGCTCCTCCCGCAATGCTCACCGCGGCTGGCACCCCGCTTGCCGCGCACCCCTCGCTGCAGCACAGCACTAACCCTCCACCCCAATCTTCTCGCTCCTCCACCAGCCCACCGTAAGCACGGAGCGTCTCCAACTGGCGGTCGCCAACATTTGCGCTCTGCATACAAGCCTTCCGTAGAAGAAGAAGCCCCGCAACATTTCAGTTGCAGGGCTTGTCCCAATGGTTAAAAACTTCCGTCTTTATCCGCCGTAGTAGTCCAGGCCCAAGTGTGTGATCAGGTCTTCGCCCATGATGTGCCGCAGCGTGTTCTTCATCTTCATCTGCTGGATAAAAAGGTCATGCTCGGGATAGACGCCCGGCGCGCTGTCCGGTGCCTTGAAGTAGAAGCTCAGCCACTCCTGTATCCCCAGCCCGCGAAGGCTTGGTGTCCGCGCCGCAAGATCCATGAACAGGCACAGATCCAGCGCCAACGGAGCCGCCAGAATCGAGTCGCGGCACAGGAAATCCACCTTCAACTGCATCGGATAGCCGAGCCATCCGAAGATGTCGATGTTGTCCCAACCTTCTTTACTATCACCGCGTGGCGGGTAATAGTTGATGCGTACCTTGTGAAAAATATCCTTGTACAGATCGGGGTACAGTTCAGGCTGCAAAATCAAATCCAGCAGCCCCAGCTTCGATTCTTCCTTGGTCTTGAACGACGCCGGATCGTCCAGCACCTCGCCGTCCCGGTTGCCCAGAATGTTGGTGGAGAACCAGCCGCTGACGCCCAGCATCCGAGCCTTGAACGCCGGCGCCAGCACGCTCTTGATCAGCGTCTGTCCCGTCTTGAAATCACGTCCGCAGATCGGCGCATTCATCTTGCGTGACAGCTCGTTCATCGCCGGAATGTCCACCGTCAGGTTGGGCGCGCCGTTGATGAACGGAATCCCCTCCGTCAGCGCCGCCCACGCATACAACTGCGACGGCGCGATCCCCGGATCGTCGTTCTCCATCCCCTTCTCGAACGCCGCCAGGGTCTGGTGTACTGCCGTCGGCTCCAGAAATATCTCCGTCGATCCAGTCCAGATCATCACCTGCCGATCGGTCTTCTTCTTGAAATCCTGAATGTCTTTCCGCAGTTGCTCGGCCAGGTCGCGCTTGTTCTTGCCGCTCTTGATGTGGGTTCCAGTCAGCCGTTTCACATAGTTCTGGTCGAACGCCGCTGGCATCGGCTTAATCGACTCCAGATACGGCCGTATCTTCTCCAGCGTCTCGTTGTCCAGCACCGCCGCCGTCTTGGATGCATCGTACAGATTGCCGCCAAAGATGTCCCACCCGGTGAATACCAGGTCGTCCAATTGGGCGATGGGGAGGAAGTCCCGCATCAGCGGGCTGGTGCCGTCGGTGCGTTTTCCCAGGCGAATGGTCCCCATCTGCGTCAACGACCCGATGGGCTTGGCGAGTCCCTGGCGGACCGCCTCTACGCCGGCAATGAGAGTGGTACAAACCGCTCCCATGCCGACCGTCATAATTCCAAGTTTCCCTTTGGCTGGCTTAATACTGGCCGCGTCTGGCGTGGCGGCTCCGGGTGTAGACATGCTTTGCTTTACCCCTCTGTCCTGCAAGTTAGGTGTTGCTGCTTCCGTTAAACCGGAAAGATCAGTATATCCCTCCCCACCCACGCCCGTGTCAAATACCCGTCATTCCGGTGCAGGTTCTCAATACCATCATCTTGGCGCAGCCAGAATCTCAGTATTTCTTTCGCTTGCTCCCCCACCTTCTCCACAGCCCGCTCTTCCTCTCCTCAGGTAAGCTATCTCCGGAAGCCAAAGGAACCCAATGGACCGCCGTGAATTTATGAAGTCCGCCGCCCTCACCAGCGCCGCAGCTGCGCTTGCCCCAGCCACTGCCCCAGCGCTCGCCCAGCCGCCCGCCGCACCCAAAACCTTTGTCGGCATTCAAATGGACATTGGCCGAATCCTCTCCGACGGCGTCGACCGCGTGCTCGACGACATCCAGCGCCTGGCGCACGTCAATGCGCTCTTCCTCTACACCATCACCTACATGGAGGAGCGTGTCCACGCCCGCACCACCGCTCCCTTCCGCGGCGGCAACTTCGCCACCGTCCATCCGCAGTACTACCACGACACCCTCCTCAAGCCCGAAGACACGCGCTCGCCCGACTTCCCCGGCCTCGACATCCTCGCCAACGTCGTCCCCGCCGCACGCAAGCGCGGCATCAAGACCTTCTGCTGGATCATCGAGGACAACAGCCTCCCCAACGTCCCCAACATGGACAAGCTCTGGGAGGTCGGCCTCGACGGACGCCCCGCCACGCGACATCCCGGCGGCCCGTGCTTCAACAATCCCAACTACACCAACTACCTCCTCGGCCTGGTAGAAGACTACTGCCGGTCCTACGAAGTCGACGGCATCATGTTCGGCTCCGAACGTCAGGGACCCCTCGGCTACTCTCTCGGCGCATATCACAACGGTGCGCGCGCCGATCCCGCCACCACCTGCTGCTTCTGCTCCTTCTGCGAGTCCAAGGCCCGCCGCATGGGCATCGACGTTGCCCGTGTCCGTCAGGGCTACCTCGCACTGCAAAAGTTCGTCCGCGCCGGCCGCGCCAACCAGCGCCCCATCGACGGTTACTACGTCGCCTTCTGGCGCGTGCTACTACAGTACCCCGAAGTGTTGGTCTGGGAGCGCTTCTGGACAACCGGCCAGCAGGACACCTACGCCGCCCTCCACGCCAAAGTAAAATCCATCAACCCCACGCTTCAGGCCGGCTGGCACATCTGGCAGAACGCCTCATGGAACCCCATCTACCGCGCCGAGCAGGACTTCGCCGCCATGGCCCCCTTCACCGACTATGTCAAACCCGTGCTCTACAACAACTGCGCCGGCGAGCGCATGATCAGCTACCTCGACTCCGTCGGCCAGAACTTCCAGGGCGATCTCGCCAAGTCCCAGGCCCTCGACTTCGAGTACAAGGTGCTCAACTACAACGAAGCTCCGCTCGACAAACTGGCCGCCGCAGGCTTCTCCGCCGATTACGTCTACCGCGAAACCAGGCGCACCATCGATTCGCTCGCCGGAACCCGCACCCAGACCTACCCCGGCATCGACATCGACGTCCCCACCGCCAATGGCCACAGCAAATGCACCCCCGAAGGCGTCCGCGACGCAGTTCTCGCGGCCTACAAGGGAGGCGCGCAGGGCGTCGTCCTCTCACGCAGCTACTCCGAAATGAAGCCGGAAAATTTGCGCGGCGCAGGCATCGCCCTCGAGTCCCTCGGCCTTGTCTAGCACACTTCAACATTGTCAAATCGGGTGCCCCACATCTCGCTTCTGAGATGTGGGTGTAATTGCACAGCCACTCTCACACCGCATCCGCCCGGATCCGTCCCTTCCAGTGCGACACCACGAACCACACCACCCCCACCGCCAGCACTCCCTCCACTCCCAGGTGGAAGCGCTCAAAGACAGCCTTGAATCGCGGATCAGTTCTAAAGCTATCGCCCAGCCGCACCCCCACATACGCCAGCGCGTAGCACCACGGCCACGACCCCACAAACGTATAAATGTGGAATCGCACCTGGTTCATCTTCGCCACGCCCGCCGGAAACGCAATGAACGTGCGAATGATGGGCAGCATCCTCCCCACCAGCACCGTGATCGAACCGTAGTGCGCAAAAAAATGGTCTACCCGGTCCAGGTCGCGCTGGCTCAGCAGAAGCCATCTCCCATAGCGTTCCACCATCGCCCGCCCGCCCCGCGCACCCACCCAGTACGCCGGTATCGACCCCAGGTTCGACGCCAGCGACGCCACCGTCGCCAGCAGCACAAGCTGCATCTGCACCTGCATCGGCGTCATCCCCAGCGTATGCACCAGGGCCACGCCCGCCAGCGGCAGGATCACTTCGCTCGGTATCGGGATGCACGCCGACTGCACCGCCATCAGCAGCACCACACTGGCGTACCCGCGCACCCCACTCCCAATCAACCACACCAGCAACCCAATAATTTTCTCAGACATGCAGATGCAGTATACCCGCGATTAATCCTCTTCATCCTCGGATACACCAACATCAGCTGCTTCCTCTACAGGGATGAGCGGCACAACTTGGCCGGCAAAGTAGTTCTCAAGCCGACTAACTAGCATCTCAGTGGTCATACCGCCGTCTGCAAGTCTTTCTGCAAATCGCCGTCCAGGATGTAGCACGTCCCACGAAGAACGATATTGCGTTTCACGACGCTTCCCCGGGGTCTTATTGCCAAAACCGTCTATCACCACGTTCCAAATCGGTCTATACAGATCGATCATCATGTTTTCGCCGAGCGGAATCCATATGTCGTCGATCGTTAGAGAGCGAAAATGGAAATCCTCAATAAACAGATTACTTGCCTCACTGATCGACATCGCATGCTGCTTTAGGCGATCTCGCAGCGCTCGGCCACTCGAAGCATCGAAGGTAAGGCCTCCGCGTCGGGCACCCTTGGGAACCGCCTTACCAACATAGATTGGCTGCGCGAATTCGTCGTCTCGATTCCTTTCGGAAACGGGCCGGTATGGAGCAAAATCGCCGGAGTAGTAAATTGCATAGACTCCGGCCCCGACAAGCTCTGAAGTTTGCGCAAAGGCGGCCACAGGCCGCAAAAGAAGGGCATCGGCCACGCTGCGGCCGAGATTCATTTTGTCGAGCGGATTGTATGGAGTACCCAACCTGAGCGTTCCTCGTCGAAGTCCATGTGCGGATTAATGGACGGTGGTATGGTCAGCACTCTTGTCCAGATAAGTGCGAACGTGATTGGCCACTACCTGCGCAAGCCGAACTGGCACGGCATTTCCCAACTGCCTCATTGTCTCTGACCACGAGCCAACAAAAACAAACTCATCCGGAAAGGTTTGTAATCTGGCGGCTTCGCGCATTGTGAAATAACGGACAGAACCATTCGCATGCGCCATCATATTCTCGCCCCCCGGAACTCCATGAACACCAGCCTTCAGCGCCTTGGCGGGTTCGTCTAGTGGGCTCCCTGTGTGTCCGGGATACACACGGGCACCTGGCTGATAGATGTGACCGGTTATCTCAATCCTCGAACCTATGCCCGTTTCCGGCCCCGGTAAATCTGCGATCGCGTCCCGGACAGTTCTCCATGGCAAACTCTTGGGCGCAAAAAGTCTCTGCTCGGCTAACTCCGCATCCTTTCTCGCATAGAACCTCTGCGATTTCGAAATGCGATGGCGATCCCAATATGAACCGCTGGAGCCCTGATCCCACAGCAGGGCGTCGCGCGTATGAGTCGGATCGGGAAAGTTCCACTCAATTCCGAGATCGCTTCGGAACCCGACGAAGAATACGCGCTCGCGTTTCTGAGGAACGCCGAAGTCAGCAGCGTTCAGGACTCTGGTAACGAGTCGATAATGCAATCCATCCTTTACCGAGGAAACCTCGATCCGCTCGAGACGCGAGAGGTGATCCGTCCAACACTCACCTTTTTTCAGCCTAGCCTCGGGATGCTGCAACTGAAGCCTGATGTATTCAAAGTAGTTCCGGAAACGATCTCTAGTAAGTCCCTTAACATTCTCGAAAATGAATGCCAAGGGACGGATTTCCCGAACAGCGCGCACTGCCTCTGGAAACATGTCACGGGTATCCTCATGAGCCTTATGCTTACCACCTAGAGAAAATGGTTGGCATGGAGGCCCACCGGAAACCAAATCCAATTTGTCCTCAAAAACTCTAAATTTGACATCTCTAACATCAGTTCCGACGAGTTTCCAGCCGCGCATCGGCTTGGCTCCCCGTACTGAGTTCTCTCGGATTGTTTCGCAGCAATACTCGTCCTTCTCTATCACGCCGACTGGGTGGAAACCAGCTGCGTGGAGGCCCATACCCAGACCTCCAACTCCGGCAAATAATTCAAGCGATTCCATCTCTTAGAAAATACCTCAAATTCTGTTCAAGAACCTCAACATTCTGCGTCTCACACTCCCAAACTTCAAGAACGGACCAACCGAGCTTGCGTAGAGATCTATTCGTGGCTAGGTCTCTCAAATGATTCCCCTCCAACTTGGGCTTCCAGAACTCCAGGTGACTTTTCGGCATCCTCGCTAGCTTGCAAGCTCGCTTCTTGTGCCTATGCCAAAAGCATCCATGGACGAAAATGACCTTCCTTAAGCGGGAAAAGACCAAGTCGGGTTTACCTGGAAGCGTCTTGACATGTAAGCGGTAACGAAACCCCAGTGCATGAACGATGTGACGTACTACCAACTCAGGTGCTGTGTCTCTGCTCCTGATGAGGGACATCCGCTCGCTACGTGCCTGCCGACTCAAGGTGTCCATCGCACCACTTATGCTAATCTCAGCCGCACTTCTTCGGTACTGCCATGACCCTTCAGCCCGTACCACCAAACTCTTGTCAAGAACAATCTCTCAACTCACTCCATTCAAACAAGATACTCTGTCAAACTACCACCCTCAATCCGCTACAATTAAATAGGGGCTTCTGTTTGTCTGTTTATTCAGTAGAGGTGCGGCACAACACTGCCGATTCCGCTAAGTGTATTATTATGAAGATTTTACAAAATCTGTATAGTAGAATCAAGACTTTACAGCCGAAATCAAGATCTGATCCAGATCTAACATATTTGTTGTGAAGACTTTAGACTTTTTTGTATTTTTTTAAAGAAGGAGGCAGATCTCAAATCTATCCAGGCCGGTCACGCCGGAGGATGCAGCATCCGCTCGAAGACCTGCGCGATATAGCTCACCGCATTCATCGTGTTCTCGTAGTGAATGCGCTTTGGCCCAATCACGCCCACCGTCCCGTGCCCATCGCCCGCCATCCGCGCCGGGGCCGCAATCAGCACCAGCCCGGCCATCTCCGGAGCATGTTCCTCCAGGTCGAAGATCACGCGCACCGACTCCTGTTTCGCGTCGATATACGCGTCCAGCAGCTCCACCAGCCGCTGCTTCGCCTCCAGCGCCGCCAGCACCTCGCGCAGCCGGGCCATCTCCTCCGCGCTGCCCACGCCGCGCGCGCCCAGCAGGTTTGCGACCCCTTCCACATAGACGGTCTGCGCACCCTTGCCGCCCTGGGGAACGGCCCCCGCCCACAGCTGCTCCACCGAGGTCAGCAGCCGCTGCACCTCGCTCCGCTCCCGCTCCACCAGCCGGCCAATCTCTGTCCGCACCCGCTCAATGCTCCATCCGCGGAAGTGCTCATTCAGGAAGTTCGCCGCTGCCTCCAACTCTCGCGCCGTCACATCGACCTCCATGGTCAACATGCGGTCGCGCACCAGCCCGGAACTGGTTACCACCACGGCCAATACGCGTCCTTTGCTCAGCCGCGAAAAATGTACATGCTCCAGCGTGTCGCCGCTACTGACCATCGCCACGGCCACGCCCACGCCGCTCGATACGGTCGCCAGCACATGGCTGGTGCGCTCCAGCATCGCCTGCGTGCCGGAGACCCCGGCAAAGCTCGTATCAATCTGTGATTCCAAATGCAACCGCTGCGACTCCATATGCAACCGCTGCGTGCCACCCAGCATCCGCGGCCCGGTGTGTTCGCTCAGCCGCTCCACATACATGCGAAACGCGCGCGCCGTCGGCACCCGCCCCGCCGACGTGTGGGGTTGCTCCAGTAATCCCTCGTTAGCCAGCTCCGCCATCTCATTGCGCACCGTCGCCGAACTCAGCCCCGCCGCGTGCCCGCCGTCCGCGCGCACCCGCGCAATCGTTCCCGCAATCGTTCCCGAACCCACCGGCTCGCCTGTCTCGATGTAGTTCTCCACGATGGCCGTCAGGATCGCCCGCTGCCGCGCCGTAATCCGCTCCCCCTCCGCCATCGCAACCACCTCACCCACTAGTTTATTCCCGCCGACAGCCCTGCGCCCGTCCACGCGCACCCGCAACCACTCCACTCCATCTGTATCGACCTACTTCTTCTGCATCTCGCCCATCAGCTTGCGAGCAACATTTTCAACTGGCACATCGTAGGTTCCCGCCTCAATCGTTCGCCGCAGCGCCGCCACCTTCTCAAACCGCACATCGCTGCCCGTGCTTGCCTGCGAGATCAGCATCCCCGCCAGGCTCACTCTCTCCGCATCATCCGCAATCTCTTCGATCCCATTGCCGCTGCACAGCGGCTTGGCAATCAACCCATCCGTCTCTGTCAGTCCTGTCCGTGACGCTGGAGGTATCCCGTCCGCCAGTCCAACAGGGGTTGCAGGGTTCGCCTCCATACTCACTCCAACTCGACTCGAATCACTCATCCATGCACCTCCGCTCTCTGTTTCTCAAGCCTCATCGGCTGCCCCAGCGAAAACTTTAGAGCGAACTTCCGATCTGTAACACCATCCCCTGTTCGGCATCACTATCTGCTGATTAGACCGCATAAACTGTCCCAAATACACAAATTATTCAACCAACATTGCGTCGGCAACTGCAATGCGTACCGTCTGCACTGTTTATCCGTACAAAAACACCTGATCCCGCGCAAGCCGTAGTCCCTCTCTTTGCCAGCATCGAACGGGTTGGGAGACAATCAATCCATGTCCGAACAGCCCCAGCCCGAACAGCCCCAGCCCGAACAGCCCCAGCCCGAGCAAACCGCAACGCAGCACCCCGTCGTCTCCGCCTCACCTGCCCCAGCCGCGCACCGTCCCGCAACCCCGCCCGCGCGTCGCCAGATCGTCTGCTTCAGCTTCTACAAGCTCATGCCCGAGTGGCGGCGCCTGCCCCAGTCCGAGCGCACCGCGCACAAGGCCGCCTTCGCCTCCGTCCTCGACCGATGGAACAAGACCGGCGAGTTCCTCTCACTCACTTACTCCACCATCGGCACCCGTGGAGACGTCGACTTTTGCGTCTGGACCATCGGCTACGGCGTCGATGAGCTCAACCAGATGCGCGCCGAACTCCTGCGCACGCCGCTCGGCGGCTACCTCAACTCGCCGCACAACTTCCTCGCCATGACCAAGCGCTCGCAGTACCAGATCGGCCGTCCCGACGAGAGCGAGGGCGAGGGCCGCGGGGCCATCCGTCCCGGCGGCCAGAAGTACATCTTCATCTATCCCTTCTGGAAGACGCGCCCCTGGTACCTGCTCTCCATGTCCGAGCGCAAGCGCCTCATGGACGAGCACATCCGCATCGGCCTGCTCTATCCACGCGTCAAGCTCAACACCACCTACTCCTTCGGTCTGGACGACCAGGAGTTTGTCGTCGCCTTCGAGACCAACTTCCCCGAAGACTTCCTCGACCTCGTCCAGCAGCTCCGCGAAACCGAGATCAGCCTCTACACCCTCAAGGACTTCCCCATCTTCAGCTGCGTCCGCCTCACCCCCGCCGAAATGCTAGACCGCCTCGGCTAATTTGTGGCCCGTATTCGAACCGAGCCTCCACGCCCGAGGGCAGCGCTTAATGACTACAAGCGCGTTTATCGCGACCGATTTGTGGCCGCGCGGCAGCTTTTGGAGTGGTATTGCTTGCCAATTGTAACGAGCCCAATTCAGAATAAGGTCATGTTGTGGGAAGGAAGAGCCCTTCGTGAAATCGGTGAGGCCGACGTTCGCAGACTCTTAGCGACGGAGCTCGGGGAGCATCTCCAGCTTGAGTATAAGAGGGATCCTTACGAGAACAACGATCGAGGCAATCGCGAGTTTCTACAAGACGTTTGTATGTTCGCTAACACAGCCGGTGGGATTATCCTGATTGGCATAGCGGAACGACGGGACGAGCAAGGACAGCCTACTGGTTTCCCTGATCCGACTGCTCCGCTAGGGATTGAGTCGCCTAACCCTGGAGCAGTTCTTGCTGCATACGACGCAAGAGTTACGGCAGCTATCGAGGAGCGATTGCCTTTAGAGATGGCCGCCATAATAG
>DATKGA010000077.1:0-2584 GCA_035510935.1 Acidobacteriaceae bacterium | reverse complement strand
GGGGTGGATCTTCTTCATCAACATTCCGGTGGGGATTCTATCGCTTTATCTGACCAATCGCGTGGTTGAGGATCCACCGTACCTGGCGGAGATCCGCAAGCGAAAAGAGAGCGTGGATTACTGGGGACTGGGGCTGCTCGTGGTGGGCATCGGCGCCCTGCAAGTGCTGCTGGACAAGGGGCAGGAAGACGACTGGTTCAGCTCGCGGTTCATCGCCACCTGCACGGTGATTGCAGCGATCGCGCTCGCGATCTTCATTTGGCGGCAACTGCATGTCGAGCATCCAATTCTGGATCTGCGGCTGTTGATGCGGCGCAACGTGGGGACAACCATGTTCGTGATGTTCATGGTGGGTGTGTCGCTGTACTCGTCGACGGTGTTGATCCCGCAGTTTCTGCAAGAGATCATGGGCTACTCGGCGGAGCAGGCGGGGATGGCTGTCTCGAGCGGAGGCATTGCGCTGATGGTGCTGTTTCCGGTGGCGGGATTTCTGGCGCCGAAGTTCGATCCGCGATGGCTGGTGGCGATGGGATTCAGCATCACCACGTTCGGGCTGTTTCGCATGACCGAGGTCAATCTGAATATTCCTTTTGGCGTGGCGGTGAGCTGGCGGGTGGTGATCGCGCTGGGGCTGCCGTTCCTATTCATTCCGATCAATACCTTGTGCTACGCGGGGATTCCGCAGGAGAAGTACAACGAGGTGAGCGGGTTTTCAGCGCTGATGCGGAACCTGGGCGGAAGCGTGGGGATCAGTTTTGTGACCACGCTGCTGGCACGGCGGACGCAGCAGCACCTGGCCATGCTGGGAGCACATACGGTGAGCGGGAGTGGGCCGTTTGAGGCGTTCCGCAGAGGATTGGCGGGGGCCTGGTTCGAAAAGGGCGGAGGCGGAGCGCCCGACGCGATGCAACACGCGGGGGCACAGATCTACGGGATGGCGCAGATACAGGCGCGGCTGCTTTCGTATGTGGACGTGATCTGGATTATGGTTGCGCTGACGGCGATTCTGGTGCCGCTGCCATTTCTGATGCGGCGGCCGGCGAAGAATGCTCCGGCGCCGACGGGGCATTGATGCGTTGGTTACACGGCGGCCAGGGCCTGGTCGAGGTCGGCGATGAGGTCGTCTTTGTCTTCGATGCCCACGGAGAGACGGACAAGGCCCTGGGTGATGCCGATGGCCTCACGTTCTTCATCGCTCAACGCGAAGTGGGTTGTGGTGGCGGAGTGGGAGGCTAACGATTCAACGCCGCCCAACGACTCGGCGTTGAGAAAGAGCTTGATTGCAGCGAGGAAGCGGCCGGCGGCTTCGCGGGAGCCGAGATCGAAGCTGAGCATGGAGCCAAATCCCTTCTGCTGCTTGAGGGCGAGCTCGTGCTGCGGGTGGCTCTTGAGGCCGGGATAGGCGAGTCGAGTCAGCTTGGGTTGCGTGGAGAGGAATTCGGCGACGGCCCGGCCGTTTTCTTCGTGCTGCTTCATGCGCAGAGGCAAGGTCCGGATGCCGCGCAGGACAAGGAAGCATTCAAAGGGCGAGAGGATGCCGCCGGCGGCCTTTTGGACCAAGAGGAAACGCTCCTTGTGCTCGCGGCGGGTACCGATAAGCGCGCCGCCGAGGCCATCGGAGTGTCCGTTGAGGAACTTGGTGGTGGAGTGCATGACGATGTCTGCGCCGAGGGCGATGGGGCTCTGCAGGAAGGGCGACATGAAGGTGTTGTCGACACTGACTTCGACACCTCGGGCGTGGGCGATCTGGCAGGCGGCGGCGATGTCTGTGAGGGCCATGAGGGGGTTGGTGGGCGTCTCGACGTGGATGAGCTTGGTGTTGGGCTTAATGGCTGCGGCGACGGCGTCGAGGTTGCCGGTGTCAACGTATTCGATGTTGATGCCGTAGTGGCAAATGATCTGGTTGAAGAGGCGTGCGGTGCCGCCATAGACGTTGTGCGAGCAGATGAGGTGGTCGCCGGCGTGGAGGGTGGCAACGAGTGCGTAGATGGCGGCCATGCCGCTGGAAAACGCGTGGCCGCTTGTGCCGCCCTCAAGCGTGGCGAGAGCTTCTTCGAGGCGGTCGCGGGTGGGATTGCCGGCGCGGGAGTAGTCCCAGCCCTTGTCTGTGCCAATGCCGGTGAGTTCAAAGGTCGAGGAGAGATAAACGGGCACGTTGACGGCGCCGGTGAGAGGATCGGGATGCTGGCCGGCGTGCACGGCGAGGGTGGAGTATTTGTAGTTAGACATGAAGAAGCCTCTAGGGGCTAGCTTTTAGCTTCTAGCCTCCAGGTTCTAGCTTATCGTGCAGGGGATGGGAGCGATGTCGGTTTGCGGGAAGGTGTGACTATATCCCGCCCTCGAAGATTTTTTTGGAGAGATAGCGTTCGGCGGAGTCGGGGATGATTACGGCGATGCGCTTGCCGGGGCCCAGCACTATGGCAAGCTCGACCGCGGCGTAGACGGCGGCGCCCGAGCTGGAGCCGGCGGCGAGGCCTTCTTCAGCGGCGAGACGCTTGACCATGGTGAAGGCGTCGTTGTCGCTGACCATCGAAACTCGGTCGCAGACATCGCGGTGGAAGGTCTTGGGGATGAAGTGAACACC
>DATKGA010000076.1:0-2381 GCA_035510935.1 Acidobacteriaceae bacterium | reverse complement strand
GGGGCCACAGCCGCGGGTCTCGGCTGGACAGGCAAGAACACCTGCCTGATCCATCCAAAGCTGGGGTCGTTCGGATTTCTGGCCGTCCTGTTGACATCACTTGAGGTTGAGCAATCAAGCTCACAACCGGGAGCGCTCACTATTCCAGATCGCTGCGGTACCTGCCGGCGCTGCCTCGACGCGTGTCCTACCAATGCCCTCTTTGAGCCCTACCAGATGGATGCCACGAAATGCATCTCGTACCTCACCATCGAAAACCGGGGGCCGATTGCAGAGGAATTGATGGAGGGCATGGGGCGCCAGGTATTTGGCTGCGACATCTGTCAGGACGTGTGCCCGTGGAACTCCGCGCGCCGAGCACCCATCGCCGCGGACCCGGACCTGCAAGCGCGACCGGAGTTAGTCAACCCTGCTCTCGAGTGGCTGGCAGGATTGGATGACCCCGACGCTGCCGAGGCGGAGTTTAACCGCCGCTTCAACGGATCCCCAATCCGAAGGGCCGGCTTCAATGGACTGCGGCGAAACGTAGCCATTGCGATGGGAAATAGCGGGCTGAAAAACTTCACGCCGTGGTTGGAGCGTTGGACCGCCTCTGCGGATGAAGGCCTCCGTACGGCAGCGCGTTGGGCGCTTGAGCGACTATCCTTAGAGGAATAGAAGCAAAACACTGTTTTTATATGTGTCAGGGAAAGCGAAGGAGCATTGCGTGGCTCAGGATTCACGTGCAGAAACGAACGGCGAACCGGCGAACAAGGTTGCGGGCGACAGTGATGCGCCTGAACCAGTTACCAGGTCAAAGTGGTACCGGTGGCGCGAGGACGGCACCGCCCTGATTGCCTACCTGCTTGACAGCGAGGTGCACACCTATGCATTCAGCGTTGCAGCCAATGCCATCATCTCGTTCATCCCGTTCATCGTGCTGCTCTACACGCTGTCAAGGTCTATCTTTCACTCAGCGATGATGGTTACCGTTGTGGGCGATATGGTGCGTTACTTTCTCCCTTCGAACCAGAATTTCTTTGCGGAAAGTCTTTTGGCGGCCGCGCCTCGGCATAGGGTACAGTTTCTTTCGCTGGTCATGATCTTGGTGTCGTGCACAGGAATCTTCCTTCCCCTTGAGGTCGCACTGAACCAGGC
Source organism: Acidobacteriaceae bacterium (assembly GCA_035510935.1). Lineage (GTDB taxonomy): Bacteria > Acidobacteriota > Terriglobia > Terriglobales > Acidobacteriaceae > Edaphobacter. The sequence goes on along the minus strand of DATKGA010000076.1, from coordinate 1,244 downwards.
CTGGGGCGTGACCAAGAGCCGCAACTATCTGCACAACCAACTGGTGGCATTTGGCTTGGCCGCTCTCATGGTAGCTCTTGCGCTGGTCAGCATTCTGTTGAATGCGGGAGAACAGAAATTGTTGACCGTGATGTTCGTCCACCACATCGATAACTTTGTCTTCAACGGTGTCAGTTGGGCGTGGCTGACACTTTCTACCGGTGTGGCCTCGATTCTGTTTTTCTTCTCGATTTACTGGCTTCTGCCCAACCGAAAGGTGCCGTGGCGGCCGGTGCTGCGCACATCGATATGGACAGGAATCATCTGGCTGGCGGCCAAGTATCTGTACATGGCGATTCTGCCGCATCTCGACTTGCAGTCGCTCTATGGACCGTTCTATGTTTCGGTGGGTCTGCTCTTCTGGGCTTACGCTTCGGGCCTGATCCTGTTTGCCGGCGCTCAGTTCAGCGTTGCTCGTTGGGGCGACAAAGAGAAATAACCTCCCTGTAACTCAGCGCGTCCCGCTGCCCAACCTGCTACCGCACCACCGTCGATTCCTGCTCTGCGGAACTTATGCATTGCGCCGATCCGGCCGTTTGACGGCCTCTGTTCCATCAGGCACAATCTCAATATTCAGTTGGGCCACGGAACAGGATCTGGCCCATTGCTGAAGCAGGCCGTTCCCCGTCCAGCTTCCTGTTGCCAAATGATTTCCGTACAATCCGCACGATTTGCGCTGGAGTTTCCCAAAACGAACAGCAGGGTCATCTTAACCCAAACAAAGAACGCCATATGAAGCTGAGCGCTGCACTGATCGTCGGACTCTTCATCTCCGCCTTTGGCGTTGGGTGCAGCAACCAACCCACCGTGGTAGGCGGGGGCACACCACCGGGTGGCCCAACCTTGGCACCGGATGTGACAGTCATCTCGGCAACCCCCGGTGACACCAGCGCAGTCGTTGGAACTATTGATCCCGGTATGTGTGTAGGCCCAACCCACATCATGGAATTCAATAATTTACACATCATTATTCGGCCTAAGAGCAGCCCCACAACCGTTACTTACTCTCAAACTCAAACTCTCTTTTGGAGTAGCGTGGTCACGCAGGTTGGCGGTGGACACTTCCCGAATACAGGCGCTGATATGTATGACCCAAGCTGCTACTACGACCCCCTAAGTCAGAGATGGTTTCTTGCCCAAAACGACAATGAAGGCGGGGGTGGAATTTACATCGCTGTCTCAGCTACCAGCGACCCCACTGCTTC
>DATKGA010000075.1:0-13230 GCA_035510935.1 Acidobacteriaceae bacterium | reverse complement strand
CGCTACTTTCTTGGCGGGGCGGTGGTCTACGCGGACCGCCTGAAGACCATCTTCGCCGAGGTACCCGAAGAGCTGGTGCGCAGCGAAGGACCGGTGAGTGAGCCGGTGGCACGCGCCATGGCCGAGGGCATTCGCCGCCGCACGGGTGCTTCGGTGGGAATCGGCATTACAGGCATCGCCGGGCCAGGACCGGGTGCGCCGGGGCCGGACGCCGACAAGCCCATCGGCCTGGTGTATGTGGCAATCTCCTATACGGGCCTTACGGCCGACACATCGGTGACGGAGCTGAATATCTCAGGCGACCGCGAGCGGGTTCGCCTATGGGCCAGCCAGCACGCGCTGGAGCTGCTGCGCCGCAGCATGTTGGAGCGGATGTGATCTTACGCTCACCACGCCGCACATCCTCCCACTCCGGCTTGATAGACTCTTGAGGGTGAAGAAATAAGCCGTCCATGAATCCCTGGGTCCTCTCCATCTCGATTGCGTATCTGCTGGGGTCAATTCCCTTCGGCTATCTGCTGGTGCGCCTCTTCCGCAGGGAGGACATCCGCGAGCAGGGAAGCGGCAACATCGGCGCCACCAATGTGGCCCGCTCCGGCGGCACCACGCTGGGAGTGGTGACACTGCTGCTGGATGTTGGCAAGGCTTATGCGGCAGTGGTGATTGCGAAGCATCTGGCGCATGATCTTGCGCCGAGCGCAGCGTACGACGTTGCAGTGGCCGCCGCTGTTGCGGCCGTTATGGGCCATGTCTTTCCGGTGTGGCTGGGCTTCCGCGGAGGCAAGGGCGCGGCCAGCGCGCTGGGTGTCATCCTGGCCATGACCTGGCCGTCGGCGATTGGGATTCTGCTGGTCTTTGCTGCGGTTTTTTCCTTCACGCGCTATGTCTCTCTGGCGTCGATCATAGGCTCCGCATCGTTTCCGCTCTTCGGTTTCTACTTTGTGGCTCAGCGCACGCCCATGGTCAAATTCGGATTTGTGTTTATTTCTTTCTTGATCATCGTCAAACATCATGACAACATTCGCCGTCTGATGAATGGAACGGAGAGCCGCTTCGGAGCTGGCTCTGCATCGGGGACCAAAGAGGGAGAGGCGGAGGCATGAGCCGGATTGGTGTTTTAGGAGCTGGCGCGTGGGGCACTGCGCTGGCCATCTCGTTGGCGCGCCGCGGAGGCCACTCGGTTGTGCTCTGGTCGTTTCTGCCTGAGCTGGCCGAGGAGATGAAGCGGACAGGAGTCAACTCCCTCTTTCTGCCCGGCCACACCGTGCCACCGGATGTGCTGGTGACTTCGGACCTGGCGGTTGCAGTCAAGGCGGCAGACATTGTGCTCTGCGTCACTCCGTCGGAGCATATGCGTGGTGTTCTTGGGCAGATCGCACCACTGCTTACGAGTAAGCAGATCGTGGTGAGCGCCACCAAAGGGCTTGAGGAGACCAGCCTGCTGCGCATGTCCCAGGTAATTGCATCGGTTTTGAAGAATCCTTGCGGAGTGCTCAGCGGACCGTCGTTTGCGGCCGAGGTGGCCGCCGGAATGCCGACTGCGATCGTGGCAGCCGGAACGCCGCCGGTTGCACAGGCCATCCAGCAGGCGTGCAGCTCGCCTACGCTGCGGATCTATACCAATGAGGATATGACCGGTGTGGAATTGGGCGGCGCTCTGAAGAATGTGATCGCACTGGCCGCAGGGGTGGCTCATGGTCTGGAAATGGGGAACAACGCAGCCGCTGCGCTGATCACGCGTGGCATCGCCGAGATCACGCGACTGGCCGTGGCGTGCGGAGGACACCGGCAGACCCTGGCCGGACTCTCTGGCGTGGGCGACCTGGTGCTTACGTGCACCGGATCGCTCTCTCGCAACCGCATGGTCGGCATCGAGCTGGCCAAGGGCCGCAAGCTGGCCGAAATACTGGAGGAGATGAACGGCAAGGTCGCGGAGGGCGTGTTGAGTACCGCGGCGGCGCTGGGGCTGGCCGCGCGCTATGGTGTGGAGATGCCCATTACAGAACAGATGGACGCCGTCCTGCATCGTGGCAAGAGCCCGAAAGAGGCAATCCACGAACTGATGACCAGGCCCGGCAAGTACGAGTAGCAGCGGCGATTGCCCTCTCCGGTTGATAAACTAGAGATCTCATGGCTTTTTCTCTCTTTGGCAAGCGCGGGCCCGACTCCGAGACAACCGACGAAGGCAAGGATTTGCAGCCGCGTGGCCTCTTCGACCGCATGCGGCAGGCGGTGGCACGCACCCGCGACTCCTTCTCCGAGTCGATTGGCTCGGTGCTGGCTCTCTCGCGCGAGGTCGATGAGACTTCGCTGGCCGAACTTGAGTCGGTACTGCTGGCCGCCGACATCGGCAGCTCGACTGCGCGTAAGATCATCGAGAACCTGCGCCAGCGCGGCCTGCGCCAGGGTATTGAAGGTGGCGAGCATCTGAAAGATTTGTTGAAGCTCGAGCTGAAGTCCGTGCTCGACTCTGTGGCGACGGAAGATGCGCCTCCCGCTGTCCCGCCTGAGGTAGTGATGATGGTGGGCGTTAACGGCACCGGCAAGACAACCTCCGCGGGCAAGCTGGCGGCGTACTACGTTGCACAGGGCCGCTCGGTGCTGCTCTGTGCGGCGGATACCTTTCGCGCCGCGGCCATTGAGCAGTTGGAGGTCTGGGCCGCACGCTGCGAAGTTCCCATGATCAAGACTAAAACCGGCGGCGACCCCTCGGCTGCGCTCTACGACGCATGTACCGCAGCCACGGCGCGCGGTACTGGCGTGCTCATCGTCGATACGGCAGGCCGCCTGCACACCAAGAGCGACCTGATGAAGGAGCTGGAAAAGATGCGCCGCACCGCAGAGCGTCTGGTTCCGGGTGCGCCCCACCAGACACTTCTTGTGATGGACGCAACCACCGGACAGAATGGCTTGCTGCAGGCGCGCCTCTTCACCGAGGCTGCGCACGTCACGGGAATTGTGCTCACCAAGCTCGACGGCACGGCCAAGGGGGGCATCGTGCTGGCGATCGCCACCGAGCTTGGTCTGCCGGTAAAGTTCGTCGGCGTCGGCGAGAAGATGGAAGACATGCTGCCCTTCGACAGCGCCGCGTTCGTCGACTCGATGGTGAAGTAGTCCAGGTGCGAAGCTCAAGGTTCGCGGTTCATGGTTCAAGTTGTATGGGAGGGATCAACGGACGCTCAGCTCGAGATCGACGTGAGATTCATTCGGCGAGCGCTGGAGCTTGCGCGCGCGACGCTGGGTCTGGCTTCGCCCAATCCGCAGGTGGGTTGCGTCGTAGTCAGCAATGGAGAGATCGCTGGCGAGGGAGCGCATCTCTACGAGCAACTGGACCACGCGGAGGTTGTTGCGCTGAGGCAAGCTGGCGAGCGCGCGCGCGGCGCGACGGCATACGTCACGCTGGAACCGTGCAGCCATCACGGTCGCACGGGACCTTGTGCCGACGCGCTGATTGCTGCCGGAGTCAGTCGCGTGGTGGTCGCCACGGTCGATCCCAATCCGAAGGTCAGCGGCCGCGGAATTGCACGGCTGCGAGCGGCTGGAACTAAAGTGATAGTCGGTGTGTTGCAGACTGAGGCGCGCGTCATCAACGACGCCTTTGCGCAGTTTATCCGCACCGGCCGTCCGCTGGTGACGCTGAAGGCAGCTCTGTCGGCGGATGGAATGCTTGCCCCGCCTGCCTCTGCACGAGCCGCAGGCCAGATGCACTGGCTTACTGGTCCGGAGTCTCGTGCCGAGGTTCATCGCATACGCCACACGTCGGATGCAGTGCTGACAGGGATTGGCACATTGCTGGCCGACAACCCTCTACTCACCGACCGCTCAGAATTTCCGCGAAGACGTCCTCTGCTGCGCGTGGTCCTTGACTCGTGCCTGCGCATCCCGCTCGACTCGCAGCTTGTGCGCTCGTCGCATAGTGATCTGCTGATCTTCTGTGGCTCGCGCGCAGATCCGGATCGCGTTGCCGAGCTCGAGTCTGCGGGCGTCGAGGTCGCGCGCATTGCAGAGCGGAGTGGGCGGCTCGATCTCAACGCGGTACTTGGTTCTCTCGCTGAGCGGCAGATTCTGAGCCTTCTGCTGGAGTGCGGTTCGCAGTTGAACGGAGCCTTCCTTGCCCAAAATCTGGTGGACTACGTTGTACTCTTCCATGCGCCAAACGATCTTGGCGCGGGGGCGCTTCCGTTTGCTGCCGGAGTTAGCTCACCGTCTCTGCTGGAAGAATCGCTAAAGGGAAGTACGCGCACAAGCTTCGGCGCCGACCTATGCGTGACTGGCGCTCTGCACGATCCGTGGAATTGAGTGGAACGGGCAACCTACCAACTGGTCTTTGTCCTTGACAGTTGCATCAGGTGGTCCTGTGCGTTGAAGGCAGGGCCGTTGAGCGGCGCACGCATGTAGCTTCCATCGGGCTGCAACAGCCGCGCCTTGGTGTTGTCCGCCAGATATGCCGCCAGAATTTCATTGCGCAGTCGGTCCGAGAGCGCCGGATCGTCGACGGGAAAAACCGCCTCCGAGCGCTCCACCAGGTTGCGCGGCATCCAGTCCGCGCTGCCGCACAAAGCCTCTGGCTGGCCGCCGTTGCTGAAACAGAAGATGCGGCTATGCTCCAGGAAGCGCCCCACAATCGAGCGGACTCGAATGTGTTCGCTGAGCCCCTTCATGCCAGGCCTCAGGCTGCACATGCCGCGCACAATCAGGTCGATCTCCACGCCAGCATTCGAGGCCTCATACAACGCCTTGATGATCTGCTGATCCAGCAGCGCGTTCATCTTCGCAACAATTGCCGCGGGCCTTCCCGCCCTGGCGTGCGCCGTCTCGCGCCCAATCAATTGCAACAGCGAAGGCGCCAGTGTCAATGGAGCCACCAGCAGCGGGGCGTAGCTCTCCACGTCGGATTCGGCCGTCAGATAACGGAAGACGGACTGGATGGCGGAGGTAATCTCGGGTCGCGCCGTCAGCAGGCTGATGTCGGTGTACAGCCGCGCGGTCACCGAGTTGTAGTTGCCCGTACCCAGATGCGCGTAGCGCCGGATGACTCCATCCGGGTCGCGGCGCACCATCAGCGCCAGCTTGCAGTGCGTCTTCAGCCCCAGAATGCCCAGGAAAACGCCCACTCCCGCGTCCTCCATCTCGCGTGCCCAGCGAATGTTGGAGGCCTCGTCGAAGCGCGCCATCAACTCCACCACCACCGTCACCTCCTTCGATTGCGCGGCTTCGGTCAGCGCTTTGAACAACGGAGAGTCGTCGCTGGTGCGATACAGCGTCTGCTTCATGGAGATGACCGCCGGGTCAACCGCGGCCGACTCGATGAACTCCTCCACCGTGGCATACGAGTCAAATGGGTGGTGCAGCAGAATGTCGTGGTTGCGCAGCTCGTCGAACAGGTTTGCCGACTTGGGTGCACGGTGGTAGTGTCGCCCGTGGAACTCATGGAACTTCAGCTCGGATCGATCCACCAGGCGGGGAAGGCTCATCAGCCGTGAAAGGTTCACCGGCGCTTCGGTTTGGAAGACCTGCCAGCGTTCCAGTTCGAAGTTGATGCGCAGCCGTTCCACTATCTCCGGCGTCGCGTTGGACTCGATCTCCATGCGCACGGCGTCGCCCTTGCGCCGGTTATATAACTCAGCCCGGACGCTCTCCAACATGCTGCGCGACTCTTCTTCCTGGAGGTAGAGGTTGCTGTTGCGCGTCACCCGGAAGGCCACCCGCGACAGCACCTGGTAGCCGCGGAACATACGCTCCACCTGCGACTCGATCAGCTTGTGCAGCAGAATAAAGTCGAAGCATCCCTTCTCGGCGGGAAGCGGTACCAGTCGCTGTAGGGCGCGCGGTACAGTGACCACACCCAGCGCTGCGACAGGCCTGGGCAGCGCTCTAGTCCTTCGTTTGGAATGCAGCAGCAGCGCGATGCAAAGGGCCTTGTTCAATACCCGCGGGAAGGGGTGCGAGGGATCGATGGTCACCGGCGTCAGCAGAGGATCGACCTCGGTTTCGTAGTACTTCAGCGCAAAGTCTCGTGCCCGTTTGTCCAGTTGCTCCCAGTCCAGAATGCGAATCTTTTCTGCGGCCAGCGCGGGGCGCACCTTTTTGGTCCAGCATTCATACTGTGCATCCACAAAATCGTGCAGAACCACGCTCAGGCGGTCCAGTCGCTGCTGCAGAGTTAGTCCGCCCTCGTCTGGGCGTTGCGGCTGGTCGAAGCCGTCCTCAATTCGCTGCAACAGGCTGGCTACCCGGATCTCCACGAACTCGTCCAGATTGCTTGCCGTAATGGCCAGAAACTTCACCCGTTCCAGCAGCGGATTAGCGGCGTCCTCCGCCTCTTCCAAAACTCGCTGGTTGAACCGCATCCAGCTCTCATCGCGGTCGAAGAACAGGCTCTCCGGGGCAGGCGTGACAACCTTCCTTGCCGCCGCTTTTTTTGTTTGTGCGCGCTTCGTGCGTGGCTTCAGAGCTTCTGCAAGAGTCTTGTGTGGGGGGTGTCTATGAGCCGATGGGTTGCCCGCAGCCGGCTTGCCGGCGTGGCTGGACTGCGCTGCGGATAGCTTCTTCACAGACATATAGGGCTCTATGAGACTATCGCACCCGCGACCGGAAGAAAATAACACTTCGGTCAATTCTGCTTGCAGGCCAAGTTCGTCCGGAGGCGTTGCAGATACATGATGTGCGGTGCGCTGGCGTGCAGATGCGCTAGGCTAGAGCTATGTTTACCGGACTGATTGAAACAACCGGCGAGGTGATCTCGTTTTCTCCGACAGTCGGCGCTGCACGGCTCACCATTGCCGCGCCGGGAATTGTCGAGCGGCTGCGTCTGGGCGATAGCGTTGCGGTCTGCGGTGTCTGCCTCACCGCGCTGGCCATCGAGCCGGGGGCGTTCCCTCCGCGCTTTTCAGCCGACCTGGCGGCGGAGACCATCGCGCGCACCACGCTTTCACGGCTGGCTACGGGGTCTTTGGTAAACCTGGAGTTGCCTACTGCGGCCGGCTCGCCACTGGGAGGGCATGTCGTCCAGGGCCACGTCGATGGCACCGGAACGCTGCTGGCCATCGAGCCGGTGGCTGCTGGAACTCAGACGGTCGTCGCGCAGAGCGGCTGGAATTCAGCCAACGCAGAACGGACGGACACCTCGCAGAATGCCGCTGCGCAAACCGACTGGGTGGTCCGCCTGCGTCTTCCCCAGGATTTAATGCGCTATGTGGTCTTCAAAGGTTCCATCGCGGTGGAGGGGATTAGCCTCACGGTCGCGGGTATCGAGGGCACGGAGATATGGATCGCGATTCTTCCCCACACCTATACAGCCACCAACCTGCACGTACTCCAGCCGGGGATGGCGGTGAATATCGAGGTGGATGTGATGGCCAAGTACGCCGAAAGCATTGCACACGCCGATGCAGCAAAGCGCGAACTCACAGCGGAGGCCCTGCTGGCCAACGGCTACTGACTGACGCTTGACGTAGGCATACTGCTTTTGGAGGGCTCGGCAGGTGGGGCAGCGGCGGAGGGTGTACGCAGGCTCGAACTGGCGTAGCTGGCCATGTGCAGAACGTGGCCCGGAAGAATGCCCAGCATCAATGTGGCCGCAGCGGCCAGTGTCAGGCCAATGCCGGCGGCAACGCTCACACCCGGAGTAGGGGAAACATCTGCCGCGGACGCATTCTCAACCGGTCTCGTGTATACCGAGCTAAGCAGCCTGAGGTAGTAGTAGCAGGCGACTCCGCTGTTGATCAGACCGATCACAGCAAGCCATACATGGTCGGCCTGAAGCGCTGCGCTGAAGACGTAAAATTTACCGAAGAAGCCGCCGGTGAAGGGAATCCCGATCAGTGAGAGCAGGAAGAAGGCCAGCAGAGCGGCCAGCACGGGACGACGCAGCGCCAGACCTCTGTAATCTTCAAAGCTGCGCAGCGTCTCTTTGCTTCCGCCCACCTGCGTGACCACGGAGAAAGCGCCAACATTCATCGCCGCGTAGGAGGCCGTATAGAAGCAGGCAGCTGCGATGCCCGCCGGTGGAAACGCGGTGAAGGCCACCAGCAGATAGCCCGCGTGGGCAATGCTGGAGTAGGCAAGCATGCGTTTCACGTCCGTCTGCTTTAATGCTCCGAGGTTACCGATGGTCATGGAGAGCGCGGCCAGACCCCACAGAAGCATGGACCAGCGGTGCTGCATCGTCGGGAAGCCGCAGAAGGTAATGCGCAGCAGGACCGCGAAGGCTGCCGCCTTGGGCGCGGTGGACATCAAGCCGACTACCGGCGCGGGCGCTCCCTGGTATACATCCGGCGTCCACAGGTGGAAGGGCGCTGCGGAGACTTTGAAGCCCAGGCCCACCAGCATCATGGCCAGTGCCAGGAAAGCCATGCGCGGCGTCGCACTTGTGCCCACGCCGGCGGCGATGGCGGCGATGCTGGTGGAACCCGTCGCGCCGTAGGCCAGTGCAATGCCGTACAGGAAGAATGCGGTGGCAAACGATCCCAGCAGGAAGTATTTAATCGACGACTCCACAGCCGTACCTTCGCCTTTGCGGAAACCTGCCAGGATGTAGGTCGAAATCGACGATATTTCCAACCCGACGAAGATCATCAACAGTTCCACCGAGCAGGTCATCAGCATCATGCCGACCGCGCCGAACAGCACCAGGGCAAAGTATTCGCCAGCGTGGACTTGGAAGTAATCCAGCGAACCCAGCAGCGTGGCCACCACCACCGCGCAGATCAGCAGATGGAAGAAGATGCTGAATGCGTCCACCTGAATGCTTCCGCTGAAGGCGGTGAGAACGCCAAGGCGCAGCTGATAGAAGCCGATCAACCCAGAGGCCGTTGTTCCGGCAATGGCCAGCCAGCCGAGCGGCTTGCGGCTGGTGCCCGGCTTGAGCACGGCTTCGATGAGTATGATGAGGACGCCTATAAGGGTCATTACATACTCGGGCAGTAGCGCGGTCACGGAGGGGGGTAGGTTCATCAGCGCGCGCCTCCTGAGGGGGTTGGGAGAGCTGTCGCGTCAGCAGGAGTCGCACATTGCGCGGATGCGAGACGGCCGGCCGCGGGCGCGCCGAAGCTGTCGATGGCCTGCATCCATCGTGGAGATGCAAGTCCCATCGCCAGGAATAGCGCCACCACGGGCCACAGCGCCAGATGCTCGCGCGCGTCCAGGTCCCAACCTGTGATCACTTGTGGCTTAGGGCCGAGCTCACCGTAGAAGACGCGCTGAATCATGCGCAGCATATACGCCGCGCTCAGAATCACCCCGGTGGTTGCAATTGCAGTCCACAGGTGATGGTGCGCGAAGCTGGATTGCATGGAGCCGCTAAGGACCAGAAACTCGCCCACAAAGCTGTTCAGCATGGGCAGTCCGACGATAGACAGCGACACCACGACAAACATTGCGGCAAGCCAGGGCAGCTTCTGTGCCAGTCCGCCGTACAGGCGCATGTCGTAGGTGCTGTATCGCTCGTACAGCAGCCCCAGCAGCATGAAGAACGCGGCCCCCGCGAGACTCTCGTTGAGGATCTGATAGATGCCGCCGTCCAGACCGGCGACGGTGAAGGTAAAGATGCCAAGTACGATGAAGCTAAGCTGACCCAGCGTGGAGTAGGCGGCGAGTTTCTTCAGGTCGTGCTGCACCAGCGCAAGCAGTCCTCCGTACACAATGCCGATGGCAGCCAGCGAGATCATCAGTGGTGCGATGCGATGCGACTGCTCGGGAAAGATGGAGAAGGAAAATCGAAGGATGGAGTAGAGCGCGGTCTTACCCGCCAACACCATCACGGCTGCGGTGGGCGCCTCGGAGATGGCATCCACCAGCCATCCGTGCAGCGGAAAAATCGGCACCTTGACGGAGAAGGCGATCAGAAATCCAAGCGACGCGATCCACAGCGCGGCTGCGTTGGGAGAGATCGCGTGTTGCGCGGCCAGAGCGGCCAGCTTCGGCAGGTCGAAGGTTCCCGTCTGCGCATAGACCCATAACATTGCCGCCAACAGCAGCGCGGAGGGAATGAAGGCATACAGGAAGTACTTGATGGCGGCGCGCCGACGGTATTCACTGCGGCCAAAGATGGCGATCAGAACCGTCATCGGTACCAGCGACATCTCCCAGAACGCGTAATAGAGGAACATGTCGAGCGATGCGAAGATGCCCATCATGGCAACCTGCTGCAGCAGAAAGAGAACATAAAACAGTTTTTTTCGGCTGTCGATGGCACGCCACGAGATCAACACTCCGAGCGGCGCCAGAATGCCAGTCAGCACCATCAGCCACATCGAGAGGCCATCGATACCGAGGTGGTAGTGGATGGCAGGCGAGGCGATCCATGGCACATTCTGCTCGAATTGGAAGCTGCCAGCCGAACTAGCGTACGAGTAGTGGAACGGCAGATGAAGCGTGAGCCCGAAGGTGATCAGCGTGACTGCCAGTGCGGCCCACTGCAGGGTCTTGCCGCGGTCTGGAAGGAGAGCCAGAAGCAGTGCGCCCGCCAGGGGGAAGAAGACGATGATGGTCAAAATGATAGGGTTGATGCTCATCGTCTCCTCACAGGTGTCCCTTCATCACGTTTCCGAAGATCATCACTGCAATCACGGCCGCGGCGCCAATGGCCAGCCATCCCGCGTAGGAGCGGATATTGCCGGAGATTTGTTTGCGTTCGATCCATGCCAGGCCGCGCGTGGTCGCTCCTGCGGCTGCGCCCGAACCATTGACGATGCCATGATCGACCATCAGTTCCAGAACAACGCGGGTAAACATCAGCAGTGGCGTAATCAGAAATGTACTGTACAACTCGTCGACCCAATACTTGTTTTTGACCAGGTTGTAGGCTGAGCGGTTGCGTTCTGCCAACGCGCCGGCGGTGCCGGGTTTCTCGTAGTAGAAGACGTATGCAATGTAGAAACCGGCCAGCGCAACCAGAACGGAGACGAAGGCTAGCGAGAGTTCAAGTCCGTGACCGGTCGTCGCTGCGGCTTCGCTGGCTGGAGCGCCTGCAAAGACAGGATCGAGGAAATGCTCGATGTGGTTGCTGCCGAAGAGTGCGGCGGGAATGCCAACCCAACCGCCGACGACGGAGAGTAAGGCGAGAACCACCAGCGGCAGCAGCATGACCCACGGCGACTCATGCACGCCGTGCGCATGCGTGGCCTTGTCCTGGTCGGGTTCTGCCTCCAAAGTGAGTGTCGTGGTCGAGCTCGCGTGGATCGGCGCGCCATCCTCTTCGAGCACATGCCGCTTGACGCGCGGCTCGCCGAAGAATGTCTTGAACCAGAGACGAAACATATAGAACGATGTCATGCCCGCAGTCAGCAGGCCAACTAGCCAGAGCAGGATGTGCAGCGGGTTAGGGCTGGTAAAGGTGCGGAAGAGGATCTCGTCCTTGGAGAAGAATCCAGCGAACGGCGGAATGCCTGCGATGGCAAAAACACCAGCCGTCATCGTCCAGAAGGTCACCGGGATCTTTTCGCGCAGCCCGCCCATCCGTCGCATGTCCTGTTCTCCGGAAAGCGCGTGGATCACCGAGCCTGCCGCCAGGAACAGCAGCGCCTTGAAGAAGGCATGCGTCAGCAGATGAAAGATTCCCGCTGCGTAGGCACCCACTCCACAAGCCAGAAACATATATCCCAACTGCGAGATGGTGGAGTAGGCCAGCACACGCTTGATGTCGTGCTGCACCATGCCGATAGATGCTGCAAATATCGCCGTGGCCGCGCCCATGAGAGCTACCACGGTCAGCGCCAGCGGCGAGCTGTCGAACAGTGCGTGGCAGCGCGCCACCATGTACACGCCCGCGGTAACCATGGTGGCCGCATGGATCAGCGCGGAGACCGGCGTCGGGCCCTCCATCGCGTCGGGCAACCAAATGTACAGCGGAATCTGCGCGGACTTGCCGGCGGCGCCCAGCAGCAACAGCAACGCAATGGTGGGCAAGAAGTGTGCGCCCTGTAGCTGCCACTGCGGATTCTGTGCCAGGGTGGCGAAGACCTCCTTGAAGCTGAGGCTGCCAAAGTGCACAATCAGCAGAAACATCGCCAGTAGAAATCCAAAGTCGCCGATACGGTTTACGATGAATGCTTTCTTGCCAGCGTCGGCGGCGGAATCCTTTTTGAAGTAGAAGCCGATCAGCAGATAGCTGGCCAGGCCCACGCCCTCCCAGCCTACGAAGAGAAGCAGAAAGTTAGCGGCCAGCACCAGAACCGACATGAAGAACATAAAGAGGTTCATGTACGCGAAGAAGCGCCAGTAGCCCTCCTCGTGCGCCATGTATCCCACCGAGTAAATGTGGATGATAAAGCCCACGCCGGTAACGACCGCCAGCATAATCAACGTGAGGTGGTCGACAGTAAAGGCAAAGTCGACGTGAAAGCCGCTGATGTCGATCCAGTCAACTCCAAAAGGCCGAACCACCGACTCGATGGTGTTTGGCGCGTGCACGGCACACATCGTCATCCACAGCCACGCTACGATTCCCGCAGGTAGCGCCGTGAACAGCAATGCTATGCCGCTGACAACAGAGCGCGGCAGTCTTCGCCCTAGCGTCCCGTTGATCAGGAAGCCGACAAAGGGCAGCAGCGGAATGAGCCAGAGATAACTCGTGGGCATGGGATTCATGATTTCATCAGGTCGATCTCGTCGACGTTCAGCGTCTGGCGGGTACGGAAGATGGAAAGAACAATGGCAAGTCCGACCGCGGCCTCGGCGGCGGCCACCACCATCACGAAGAAGACAAAAATCTGCCCACTCACCTGGTGCCACATGTGCGCGAAGGCGACAAAGGTGAGGTTGACGGCGTTAAGCATCAGCTCAATGGAGATGAAGATGGTAATCACGTTGCGCTTGATCAGGAATGCGGCGATTCCGATGGAGAAGAGCATCGCGGCGAGGACCAAATAGTAGGCGATGGGGACCATTATTGGGCTTTCCTCCGCATCCGGCGTCTCGCAAAGTAGGTGGACGTAAGAGCTCCAAGGCAATACCCAAGGAAGGGCGCCAGGAAGGTGTGGTGGTTGTGCCAGAAGGAGGCCATTCCGTTATTGCTCCTTCCGCGCGAGCACAACCGCACCGAGAATCGCGACGAGGATTAGGATCGACGTCACCTCGAAGGGAAGCAACTGCCGGGTAAACAGCACAGCACTGAGCTGCGCGATGTTGTCCGCGGCGCTGCTCAGGTCGCCGCCGATGTTGGTGGTCATCAGCGCGTTGCGCTCCGACAGAAAAACAAAGCTGAGCAGGCAAAAGATGGCTGCCGCGCCG
>DATKGA010000074.1:0-10574 GCA_035510935.1 Acidobacteriaceae bacterium | reverse complement strand
CGTATCCATCGATGGCCAGCTTCGCAAGATTATGGTGGTGATCAAGATGCGGGGCGGAAATCACGCCAAGGATATTCGTGAGTATGAAATCACGTCCAAGGGCGTGGTTATCCTCGGCAAACGCCTAACACACTATCAGGGCCTAATCAGTGGAATTCCCGTGCATTCAGACAGACCGGACCCGATGCCGGAGCCGTCACAGGAGCCAGGGATTAGGGAATAAACGCTGAGGAACTACCCCATGCCCCTTCGCTCATAGCGCGTTCAGTTGGGAGTGTCACCGTCCGCCGCTGCTTCTTAGCGGCGGGCTGCACAATTCTGGCGAACAGAAGTTTGATCGATCAGGCAATGCCCCTTCACCTATTCATCCTTCGTGGTTTTGCATGCGGATTACGGATTCCGTGGTTTTTGGAGACGATTATTCCGAATGATCCCTCAAGGGACCGGGAACCCTATCGTAAGTCGATTGCCGTCGGGGAGTCTTTCATAGCGGAGCGATCCTGCGAATCGGTGTAGCAGCCGGATACCGTTTCCACCGGGTTCAATCGATTCGAGGCTTGCAGGTTTCGTCGCCCCGTTGGGCGGAGCAGGCTCGGTGGGGGCAAAGGGCGGCGCTTTGTCGTCGATCGCAAAAACGAGGGTTCCCTCCGAGAGGGAAGCTCGCATAACAATAGGATGCCCAGCTTCGCTGCGATAGCCATGCAGAACCACGTTAGCAAGGGCTTCTTCGACGCATAATTGCATGGCGAACCGTGCATCCTCAGAAAAGCCGTACCGATCTGCCAGCGCCTCGATCCACGGCTGGACACGGCTCAACTCCGTGAGCTGGCTATCCAGTTCAAACCGGTCTTGCGGATTGTCCATGAGAATCTCCGGCTCTGCACCCGATGCGCAAGCCTGGTGAACGCGTGGTTGTGCCGTTAGCACAGCGCTGCTACAGCGGCATCGAGATCGTGAAAGATGGGGATGATCTCGTCGACCCTGCTGGCCTTCAATACCTCTTCCACCATTGGGACAGGACTGAACAATGCAACTTTGCCTCCACGGCGGCTCACTGCTTGCGCCGGAATGATGATTGAACGCAGTCCCATGGAGCCTAGAAATGAAACTTTGCTCAAATCGATGAGCAGAAATTTGCTGCTGCCTGCCAGTACATTCATGCGCAGATCGACAGCGGCTGCGCCCTGAATGTCCAAACGCCCATCCAGAAGAACGCGTGTGATGCCACCGTCCATCGACTCGGTCGAGATTGTCATTCGTGCTGTCCCTTCTGCATCGATAACCCTTGGGAGGTGGAGTGCCAGTAGGCCTCGCTCATCGTAACCGGCAATTGTTAATGTCTTGTTACGCGCTACGAGTTTACAGTAGGCAAGTCAGCGGGCAGACCCGCGCCTGTTGCAGGGCCACGATATCGAACCACAAGAAGCGTAATGTCATCGAATTGGCTGGCGCCTTCTGTAAACTTTTCGACCGCGGCCAGGATGCCGTCCTTAAGATCGTCCAAAGTGGAATCCTGATGCCGGCCGGCGGCTTCCATGAGCCGCTCGTCTCCGAACGGATTGTGGTCTCTATCTTCAGCTTCGGTCACACCGTCGGTGAAAAGCACCAGGGTGTCCTGGGGTTCGAGCTGAATATGATCGGACATGAAGGTAGCCAGATCGATCAGGCCAACCGGGAAGGATCCACCGGTGTAGAGCTCGCTCACCTGTCCTCGACGCAGCAGCAATGGGGAGGGATGGCCGGCCCGGACGAATTCGAGAGTGCCATCGGGGCTCAGCAGCCCGAAGAACATGGTTGCGTAACGGCGCACAGCGGCGCGTTCGCAGAGAAAGCGGTTCAGGTGATTGAAGACCTGTACCGGGTCGACACCAAGGGTCATTCCTGAGAGCGCGCCCTGCAGCATGGTTGTGAGCAAGGCAGCACCGAGACCCTTGCCTGCAACATCCGCAATCAAGATGGCGACGCGGCCGTCAGCCAAAGGGCAGACGTCGAAATAGTCGCCGCCTACCTCGTAGCAGGGATGGTGAGTTCCAGTGACAGTTAGATGAGGAAAGTCCTGCATCCCTTGCGGCACAAGGGCCTGCTGTATTTCGCGAGCGATGTTGAGTTCCTGCTCCAGGCGCTGGCGTTCGCGTTCGCGCTCAATCAGCCGCGAGTTATCGAGGATGCTAGCAGCTTGCGCTCCCAGGGCATCGAGGATTTGCCGGTCCAGCGCAGAAAAGGTGGACGCGCGCCGGGAGTCGAGATAGACCGCGCCCAGCAACTGGCGCCGGGCGATTTCGCTGGACGGATCAGCCGGCCCACGGGGCTTGCCGAACAGCGGAATCACAACCGAGGAGCGCAACAGTTGCATGACGACACTCTGCGCACTTTGCAGATTCATGTCGGCCAGGTTCAGATCCTCGTTGATCACGGCGGATTCAAGCTCGATGGCGCTCTTGAGCACCGAACGGCTCGGATTCATCGCCTCGGGTGCGAGACTCTCGCCGTCCCGTCCGCGCGCCACCTTGACCTGCATCACGCCAGATGCATCGGGCTCGAGGAGCATTCCGCGGTCGGCGTGCGTGATGACGATGGCATGATCGAGCATCGCACCCAGCACGGATTCCAGCGGAAGCTGTGAATGCAGCATCGACGTGGCTTCGAGAAGCAGCCTGAGCCCCTTGAGTTCGTCGGCCGAGTCGCCGCCCCAGGAATCGAGAAGACTCCGGAGTTTCGTCTCACCCTCTTCCTGAAGGCTCGCTTCAGAATGCAACCGGAAGACAAGCTGACATGCATCGTCGCCGCCCAGACGGATCCGGTCTCCGTCGGCGAGCGTTCTTCCCATGGTCGGTTTGCCGTTGACGAAGATTCCGTCGCGCTGTCCGCGATCCTCGATGAAGAATCCGGAGGCGCCAAGAGAAATGGCCGCGCATTTACGCGAGATACGCATGTCATCGAGTGACAGGTGGTTGCCGCTTTCCCTTCCACGTCCGATGAAGAACGGGAGTTCACTAATGGAAACTACCTGCGAGGGGTGGTCTGAAAAAGCGATCTCGATATAGGCTCTAGCAGCGGCGGTCGATTGAGACATAAGCGTCGGGTGAGTGAATTCTAGCAGTCGGCCGATTGCAGCGCCGATCGCACGCGGATTTTGCGTGTGGCTGCAAGACCGTTGCATTCAATTGTTAATTTCGGTCCGAAAGGGGCCGAGTTCCTTGACAATTCAACATTACCTTCAATAGTTTGGAATCTCATCCCCTGAAAGGCTCTCTCCCATAAGTGCCGAGTAATCTCGGTCCCCTTATGCGGCATGATTAGCCCGGAAAGCAGTGCCATTCCCCAATGGCAAATTTGAATTTGAGTCGGCGAAATGAAGGACTGTGCCGACGAGCTGGGCTCTTGCCCATATTGACCGAGAACGACGCTAGATTTCCGATCATTCCATGGTATTGAATTTACATATCTTATCTGCCGCAAGATAAGAGGAGAGCTATGAAACAGACAACCGTGTCTTGGAAGAGTTCCGGGGACCGGAACTTAGGCTCTCTACTCGAAACTTCGCGGCGTAGTCTCGCGCGAACGCTTGGCGTTGTCGCGTGTGGAGCGGTGCTTCTGATGGCCGGAGCGTCTCGGCTCCAGGCACAGACCCTAGCGCCAAACTGGTATCAGCAATCGCCTGCGACCAGCCCTCCCCCGCGCTATATCGACGCATTGACATACGATGCGGGGCATGGCCAGGCAGTCTTGTTCGGGGGGTTTGGCGAAAGCGGCTATCTCAACGACACGTGGTTGTGGAACGGGTCCAACTGGAGTCAGGCGAGCCCTGCGAATAGTCCATCCCCGCGTGCTGCCGAGTTGATGGCCTACGATGCGGCGCAAGGCCAGGTGGTCTTGTTTGGAGGGCTCGCCACCGTGAGCAGCCGTCTTGGCGATACATGGTTATGGAATGGGTCCAACTGGACCCAGGCAAGCCCCGCGAACAGCCCTCCCGCGCGTGCCAGCGGCGTGATGGTCTACGATGCGGCGACCAGCCAGATCGTTTTGTTCGGAGGTGTCAATGCCGGTGGCTCCGATATCGGCGATACATGGTTGTGGAACGGGACCGACTGGACCCAGGCGACCCCTGCAAATAGCCCGTCCCCGCGCGATGACTACGCCATGGTTTACGATGCGGCGCATGGAGAGGTTGTTCTGTTCGGAGGAGCGTCCAACGGGACCTATCTCAACGACACGTGGGTTTGGAATGGGACAAATTGGACTCAGTTGAGCCCTGCCAACAGTCCCCCCGCGCGCTATACCCCGGGCATGGCTTACGATGCCGCCCTCGGACAGGTGGTGATGTGGGGAGGGTACAACGGCACCTATTTGAATGACACATGGGTTTGGGACGGTACCAATTGGACACAGGAGACTCCTCAGAACAGTCCGACCGGGCGCTATGCATCAAACGCCATCACCTACGATGCGGCGCAAGGTCAGGTCCTCTTGTTCGGGGGATTGGATAGCAGTCAGGAGTTCAACGACACATGGGTGTGGGGGCTCCCTGGGAATTTCGGAAACGTCAACGTTTGCCCGTCGGGGCAAACTACTCCGGCGCCGTGCAGCGAGACGCTCGCGCTGACGTTCAACGTCCCGGGGAAAAACTTCGGCGCGACCACTGTCCTCACGCAAGGCACAACCGGCCTTGATTTCTCGCTCGCCAGCGGCAATACCTGTACCGGTGCCGTCTCCCCAGGCACCTGCACCGTCAACGTCACTTTCACCCCGCTTGCGCCCGGTTTGCGCACGGGGGCGGTGGAACTTTTCAATAATAGCGGCGCTCTTTTGACGATCACGCCAATCTATGGCGTTGGCCAAGGACCGGCGGTTGCTTTTAGTCCGGGCACCCAGACCACGGTGAATACGGGGAGCTATTCTCTGTCCACTCCGAAGGGTGTGACGGTGGACGCGGCGGGCAATCTCTTCATCTCGAATGCCAATGGCGGACCTGTGGTGAAGGTTCCGGCTGGGGGTGGCACACCTACCACGCTGGGAGTTGGACTGGAGTTCCCGCAAGGCATGGCAGTCGATGGAGCAGGCGATCTCTTCATCGCGGATAACAACCTGAATGAAGTGCTGGAAGTTCCGGCTGGCTGCACCAGCAGCATTTGCCAACAGGTGGTGGCTACCGGTGACGGTTTGAGCAGCCAGCTGGGCGTGGCTATCGATGGGGCGGGCAATCTCTTCGTCGGCGACTACAACGATCAAGAAGTCGTGGAGTTTCCAGCCAGTGAAGCCTCCCCGGCGGCGGTGTATAACCCAGGGGGTAATTCTCATCCAGTCGGGTTGGCGGTGGATGGCGCCGGTGATCTGTTCGTCGCCGATTATGGACTCGCAAAAGTGGTGGAGGTTCCGGCCGGCTGCCCCAGCAGCGGCTGCCAGATCACGGTGGGCAGCGGATGGTCTCAACCAGAAAGCGTGGCAGTGGATGCAGCGGGCGATGTCTTCGTGGCGGATATCGGGCTTGGCAGCCCAGGCGCGGTGGTGGAGGTTCCAGCCGGCTGCACCAGCAGCAGTTGCCAGATTGCCGTCGCCAGCGGGATCCAATCGTATGGCGCTACGGTGGATGCGGCGGGCGATCTCTTCATCGCCGACGACGCAAACAACCGAGTCGTCGAGGTCGACCGGGCCCAGGCGCCCTCGTTGAGCTTTGCCGCCACGAATGTGGGCAGCACGAGCAGCGACAGCCCGCAATCGGTCACCATTCAAAATATCGGCAACCAGACGCTGGGCGCAGTTCCCCCCGGTCTCGTCGTCAACGGACCGAACTTTGTCGAAGCTGGTGGCCAGTGCTCCGCCACTTTCGCGCTGACGCCGGGCGAAGAGTGCAATCTCAGTATTAGTTTCGATCCGCAGGTCCCAGGCAATCCACTCGCCAGCACAGCTGTCTTCACTGACAACGCTCTGAACGCCGCTCCCGCGACACAAGTGATTGCCCTGAGCGGCGTCGGTGTCGCGGCTCAACCGACCACCGTGGCGGTCCCCAACGTGGTGGGGCAGACGCAATCGGCAGCAACGACGTCCATCACCGGCGCGCAGTTAGCTCTGGGAACTGTGACCACTGCATTCAGCAGCACCGAGCCTTCCGGCAGCGTAATCAGCCAGAACCCTTCTGCCGGAACGCAAGCCACTCTCGGTTCATTGGTGTCCTTGGTGGTCTCCACTGGACAGCCGCCGGCGCCGAACCAGCTCTCGCTCGAGAATAACTACTTCGTCACCGGCGACTATGCCGCCGCGGGAGTCACGCTCCGAGGAACAGGCGTGAGCGGTATCGCGACTGGAACCATCACCATTCCGAGTGGCACAGGCAGCCAGATGGTTCCCACCGGCGCCGACATCATTGATGCATTCCTCTATTGGGAAACGGTGGAGAATACGCCGTCGCCTTCGTCCACGAACGGAACCTTCCTCGGCTATCCGATCACCGGGCAGCAGATCGGGAGCGACCAACCCTACACCGATGGTTCGTTGAGCGGAACGTTGCGCGTGTATCGCGCGGACGTAAACGCATATCTTCCTGGGAATTCGACGAGCGGGATACGCTACGGCTCGGGCTCGTTCACGGTCTCTCTACCGGACGCTGGAGGAAGCGCACTACCGCTTACCGAGGGCGCGAGCATGGTGGTGATCTATCGTGCCTTGGTGGCTCCGGGCTCTACGAACCCTCCGAGCTTGCCCCTGAAGTCAGTGGTCATTTACGACGGTTCGGCAATCCCAACCACAGCGGGCGGAGCCCTCCAGCAGACCGTGCAGGGATTCTATGACGCGGTGGGCAGCGCGAACAGTCCGGGCGAGGTTACAAACCTCTACGCCGGCGGAGGAAGCTGGAACAACAGCACCAGTTCTGTCACCCTCCCAAAAGATGCGAATCAATACAGTGCGATGCTGAATCCTGGCGGCGCCTATGCTGCGGTCATTTTCAGCACGCCGGTCGCCAATAGCGATAACGACGGAATCTTGGACGCCTGGAAAACACCAGGGAACCCCGGCTATTACGACGCGAAGACCGGATCGTGGGTGCCGCTGCCGGGCGCAGCCAAGGGCCAAAAAGACCTGTTTGTCCAACTCGACTACATGTGCTCCGCCTTTCTCTCCGACGGGATAACCTGCGATTTCACCAAGGAAAATCTGTATCCTTCGCCGGACGCGAATGGCAACGATCCTCTGGCGATGGTCCAGCAGGCGTTCGCCGCGCCGCCTCCACTTGGCCCTGGGATTACGCTTCATCTCGAAATAGGAAATGCGATACTCGAAGATACCTGTACGGATAACGGCTCCCAGCTTTGCGAGTTCCCCAACCAGCCGGGAGTCGTCGACTGGAAGAACAGCCTGGAAATCGCGAAGGTGTGGCCGCGCAACCCCAGTTCCTGCGCTTCCGGCGGCGATTGCACGGCTCGTTTCCCGTATGGGCAGAAGGATAGCTATCACTACGTTCTGTTCGGTTACTCTCTGGCGATACCGGCGTGGAACACGCGTTACGGGACCTTGACGTCGATCTCTGCCAATAGCAGCACTGGACAGACGACGATTGTTACCGCGAACAGAGGCGCCCAAGGCACCATCAACTATTGCCCAAGCCGATTCACCATCTCCGGCGTACTTGGCAGCCCGAGCCTCAATGGCGTGTACAACACCGCACCGTGCCCCGATGCGCAGACAATCATTTTGACGACGCCAGGCGTCACCACTTGGACTTATCCCAACAACACATTGCCTGAGCCAGTCATCGGCCTCACCTCGGGCACGGTGACAAGCATCTCCGGCTACTCCGATCTGGGCGGCGCAGATTCCGCTGTCACTCTGGGCCTTTGGGAGACGGCTCCGAACCAGGACATGAGTAAGCGCGCCAACGTCATCGCCGGTACCTTATACCATGAGATCGGCCATACCCTCGGCTTGAGTCACGGCGGCCTCTATTACTCGCCGGGCAGTTACATTCCGACCTTCGATGTCAATTGCAAGCCGAATTATCAGAGTTCGATGAACTATCTCTTCCAGCTGGATGGGGTCGGACCGAATGCGGCTGTTGCTTACTCGAATCAAACGCTGAACACGTTGACCGAATCCATGTTGAGTTCGGAAACTCAGCTTACGGATACAGATGCGGGTTTTGTCGGCAAACCTGCAACGTTCACGACTTCGTCCTGGTACACACCGAACGCGCCCAGCTCGACGGCCAGCGCGGCCACGCTGCATTGCGACGGCACGCCGCTCAACGGCGATACAGGTTATCGCGTCAATGGGACCGTTGACCCCGTGTCTCCGCTATGGTCGAGCAACCAAAACATCACCTTCGATGGCGTGGTACCTACATCCGGCATGCTTGGGTACAACGACGTTGCCAACATCGACCTGCGTCAGGTGGGCGCCACCGGCGGTGAGTTTGCATCCTTGGCGAGTCTGCTTTCGTTTGGCTCTTCTTCCGCTCCAATCAATATTGCCGCGGGCGGAAACGTTACTCTGGGCAGCGGCGGCACCGTGACTCTTGGCAGCGGCGGAACTGTGACGCTGGGCAGCGGCGGCAATGTGACGCTGGGCAGTGGTGGCACGATCGCGTTGGGCAGCGGCGGCAATATCACCCTCGGCAGCGGCGGTACCGTGACATTGGGTAGTGGTGGGACCATTACGCTGGGCAGCGGTGGAACTCCGACGGCGGTCGGTCCCGGTACCTATACATTCAGCGCCGGCGGCACCATCGCCCTGGGGAGCGGCGGCAATGTCACGCTAGGCAGCGGTGGCAACGTGACCCTTGGCAGCGGCGGCACCATCACCCTGGGCAGCGGTGGGAACATCACGCTCGGCAGCGGCGGCAATGTCACGCTCGGCAGCGGCGGATCAGCCTCGCTGGGAGGAGATCTGTCGGCCGGCAGCGGTGGCAACGTCACGCTGGGCAGCGGCGGCACTATCGCTCTGGGCAGTGGCGGCACCGTGACGCTGGGGAGCGGCGGCAATGTCACCCTCGGCAGCGGTGGCAATGTGACGCTGGGCAGTGGCGGCACAATCGCGCTGGGCAGCGGCGGCAACGTGACCCTCGGCAGCGGCGGGACTGTGACACTCGGGAGTGGTGGAACCATTACCCTGGGCAGCGGTGGAACTCCGACGGCGGTTGGTCCCGGTACCTACACCTTAGGCGCGGGCGGCACTGTCACGCTGGGCAGCGGCGGCAACGTCACGCTGGGCAGTGGCGGTACAATCGCGCTGGGCAGCGGCGGCACCATCACGCTCGGGAGCGGTGGCACTGTCACCCTCGGCAGCGGCGGTACCGTAACCCTGGGCAGTGGCGGCGTCGTTGCTCTCGGTAGTGGCGGGACCGTCGCGCTGGGCAGCGGCGGGACGGTCGCTCTAGGCAGCGGCGGCACCATCGCGCTGGGCAGCGGCGGCAACGTGACGCTCGGCAGCGGCGGCGAAAGCACCGCCGAGCTGACGTACGATACCGCCAACTCGTTTGTGCGTCCACCGTCGTCGCCGGGCTACACACCCTCGTCGCCGGGCGTCACGCCGGCCTATGTCACGATCAACTGGTCTGCGCCTGCCTTCGGCGTTGTTCAGGCCTACACGATCTATCGCCAATCGACTTATGGCACTACCGTTGACCCACCCGTTGTCATCGGGAGCGTCACCGGGAATCCACCCGCGACTACATTTGTCGACACGAATCCGGATACAGCGGCAACAACGGTCGTCTACACAATCTCGACCTCTCTTGTTCCGGACACAAACGGTGCGGCATCACGCCAGAGTGTGCCGTCGCCGCCGGCAGTGCTGAAGTACAACCAGACCATCGTGCTGAACCCATTGTCTGCCCCACCGGTTGTTGGGACGCCGGTCTCTGTGACTGCGACTTCGCAGACCAATGGCGCTGCAAACAGCCTTTCCGTGGGCTTCAGCGCCAGCAGTCCGACTGGTTCTTGTTCCATTGGAAGCCAGTCGCCGACAAGCCAGGGGTCTACGGCCAACCTGACCCTGACCAGCGTTGGCAGCTGCACGATCACCGCGTCACAAACCGGTAGCAGCACCTACAACGCGGCGAACCCTGTGTCGGAGACATTCCAGGTCGTCAGTTCAGCTGGGAACGCACAGCAGATCGTCTGGGCGCCGCTGTCTAGTGTGCAGTATGGCAGTACCTTCCCGCTGACCGCCACGTCTACAGCGGGACTGCCCGTAAGCTTCGCAACTTCAGGGCCATGCACGACCAGCGGCACGACAATCGGCATCGGTTTGTGTACCGTCACGGCAACGGCGCAGGGCAACAGCATGTATGGGACCGCGTCGGCAGTCCAATCGTTCAATATCTCCCCGGCCATCATTACGGTGACGGCGAACAGTCCTACGATTGCATTTGGACAGACTCCCGTATTGACCTTCACGCTGTCCGGTCATTCTTCGTTTGCGACCGGCACACCGGCGCTTTCGACCACGGCGAATGCGAGCAGTGCGCCCGGAACGTATCCCATCACGATTGCGGCGGGCACAATGACGGTGCCCACCGGCTATTCATTGGTCTTTGTCCCCGGCACGTTGACGGTGGATCAGCCACCGTCGATCACCTCCTC
>DATKGA010000073.1:0-5041 GCA_035510935.1 Acidobacteriaceae bacterium | reverse complement strand
GCCCCTGCTGGAGGCGCAAGACCTCAACACCAAACTGGTCTTCGATCTGGTCTATAACCCTCTGGAGACGCCGCTGCTTCACCTTGCCCGCCAGATGTCGATCCCCATCATTACGGGCATTGAGATGTTCGTCCACCAGGGCGCGCGACAGTTTGAAATATGGACTGGAAAACCCGCTCCCGAGGAAGAGATGTTCCGGGTCGTGCTGCACGCGCTGCGCCAGCAGGCGGAAGCGTCCGCCGCCGAAGCGGCCGAGTCGAAGCCGGAGACAAAGTCGAAGACATCCGCCAAACCCGTCGCCAAGCCCGAGGCGAAGGCCAAGCCAGCCGCAAAGCCGGCCGCAAAGGTTGCGGCGAAGACGTCTGTAAAGCCTACGAAGAAGGTTGTCGCTAAGAAGCCGGTAAAACCAGTTGCAAAGCCTAAGTCTGCGGCGAAGGCGAAGTCTATAACCAAGGCGAAGGCTACAGCCAAGGCGAAGCCATCGTCAAAGGCCGCTGCCAAAAAATCCGCCAAGGCAAAAAAATAAGGTCGGGTGCCCCATCCTTCCGCAGTCTTATCGCGGGAGGGTGGGAGATGACGAACTGTTTCTTCGGTGTAGAATTCGTGCACCATGCCCAGGGCCTAATTCGCTATCAGGAATCCGGCAATTTTCACTTCATCATCTTTAGCTGTTATCGAAGGCAACCGCTGCTGGGTAGTAGCGCGGCTTACCGCGTCTTCGAGCGTGCGTTGGAAGAAGTACGTCTGAGCTACGGATTAGTTGTTGCCGGATATGTGTTGATGCCCGAGCATGTTCATTTGCTTGTGGGCGAGCCGTCGGTTTCGTCCTTGTCGGTCGCGTTGCAGGTGCTGAAGCAGAATATCTCGCGAAAATTGAAGCGACAGGCGGACGTGCGGTTCTGGCAACGGCGCTATTACGATTTCAACGTTCACTCCGAGTTCAAGCGACTGGAGAAGTTGAGTTACATGCATAGCAATCCGGTACGGCGAGGTCTTGTGGCGAAACCCGAAGATTGGCCGTGGTCGAGTTTCGTGCACTATGCGACGGGTAGAATGGGTGCAGTTGAGATTGAGTCGGAATGGACGGCGCGAAGACGTGATGCAAACAAGATGCTGCTAAGTGGAGTGCGATAACTCCCACCCTTCGCAAAGAACGCGAAGGATGGGGCACCCAATGTTTTGAGGTTAGGATGAGAGTACGTACTGAAAGGGTGGGCCACCCGCCCACCCGCGAGCACAATAGTTGTGGACCAAGCGTTCGAACTAACTACCCGCCGGGGATTACTGGTCCGAACGATGTGCCAGCGAGGAACTGGAGTTATCTGGCGAGGCGGCCCCTGGGGATAGATGTACCTGGATGGGGTCCAGCAAGCGGAAGCGGACGACCGACTCGGAGGCAATCTGCACCTGCTGGCCGCGGGTAACGGTGTTGGCGCCTGCGCCTGCTCCGCCGCCTGCCGCCGCACCAATGGCCGCGCCCTTGCCGCCGCCCAGGATGCCACCCAGGATCGCGCCGATCGCAGCTCCGCCGCCAATTTTTTCCGCAGTATTTTTACCGCGGGCCTCGCCCTGCTTGGAATACGCCTCGGTGGAGACCTCGATGCGCTCGCCCTTGCGGTCGATGGCAATCAGCGAAAGCGTCAGCAGCGCGTTGCCCTTGAAGTGCGCAGCATCCTGCGCTGCATCCACATGGCCGGTGACCGCGGTGCCCTGAGGCAGCACAACAACATCGTCAACGATGAGGTCCGAGGCAATCTCGCCGGTGAACTTGTCGCCGGTCTTTGTACTGGCGCTATCCAGTGTCTGCGTAATGCGCACCGGAATTGCCGTGCCTACGGGCAGAGTGATGGTATGCATCACCGGCGCAGGCGGAGGCGAAGGAGGTTGCACCTTGACCACGACAGGCGCGGGCTGCGGGGTGGGCGGCGGCGCGGGGGCACTGCGGACTATAGGCACAGGCGCAATGGGAACAGGCGCTGTCGCGGGCGCGGGTGGAGGAGGGGCAGCGGCAACCATGGCCGATGGCTTCTGTGCCCTCTCCGCGGAGACGCGCGCCGGGAGCGGTGTATTGGCAGCAGGGGGAGGCGGAGGCGCAACGGAGGCCGTGGCAGACGCAGCCTGTACCACCAGGTTATCGACCACCGTCTTGACCCCTGCGATCTGCGCCACATCTCCCGTGGCGATGGTGCGCGCCGACTCACTGGTGACGCTGCCGTTCAGCGTGACAACCCCGGAGGACACCGATGCCTGGATCGTCTGCCCGCTGAGGTTCTGGTCTGTTTCGAGGCTGCTAGTGACCTTCGCGGTCAGGCTGGCGTCATCCGTAGCCGGGGGTGTGCTCTTGCAGCCAGCCAGCAGCATGGCGAAGGTGAGCGAAACAACTGCGGTGCGCGGTGTGGAAGAAAGCCTGTGAGCGTCCATGGGTTTCCTGTATACCCCTTCGTAAGTTTGCTGGCAACGTCTCCATATTACTCGCGAAGCTCTGCGCGGTGAACAGTTTCGATGCCTGTCCGGACCAAAAGACTGGGAGGTTCTTATCGACTTGCCACCATGACTGCATTTTGAGTCATCCACAGTCGAAAATACACTTCGCAAGGTAGTATTGTTAGCATCCTAGAAGTAGGGTGAACGGTGCGGTGCTTTCGTTCGCGTCTTAGGATGGATCAATCAGGAACGGACTACCGCCAACCCTCAAGGTTGGACAGGAGAAGACAATGGCAGACAATGAATGCGGATCATGTGGGCTTGGATGGTTTCTGGCCGGGTTGGGGATTGGCGCTGTGATTGGCGTGCTGTATGCGCCGAAGGCTGGCAAAGAGACCCGCGAGGACCTGTTGAATGGCGCACGCGAGGCCCGCGACAGGGCTGCGGAGCTGGTGGAGCAGGGAAGGCAGAAGGCCGCCGATCTGGTCGATGATGGCAAGCGCCAGGCCAAAGAGACGATCGACAAGGGCCGCGAGTACTACGACAAGGGCCGCACCCAGTGGACCCAGTATGTGGAAAAGGGCAAGAGCCTGATCAATGAGCAGCAGGCCAAGGTCGAGGCAGCCGTTGAAGCGGGCAAGGAAGCCTATATCAACACAACCATCGAGCCGCAGGCTTAGTTCCTTCGGTTGAACTCTGGCGTCGCACGGGGGGCGCTGGACAGGCTGTGGCTAGAGTAAGGAAGGGGACGAATGGCCATGCTGGCGATGTGGTTTCAGGACACGGATGCACTCACCGCGATCGACACGAAGCTTTTGGTGGTCTTTGTCGGGCTGGTTGCGCTGGCCCTGCTGGTGCAGGCCCTCGTACTCTTCGTCCTGGCGGCCAAGTCCGTCAAGGCGATCAAGGGCCTGGCGCAGTCGGTCGACGACCTGAAGCAGAAGACGCTTCCGCTCATCGATTCGATGACCGAGATCAGCCGTTCCGCGCAGTCCATCATCATGGAAACAGCTCCCAAGATGCGTGTCATCACTGACAACCTGGTGGAGACCAGCGATCTTGTGCGCGGCACGGCGCAGCACTTTGAGCGGACGCTGGCCGACGCCAATATGCGCACCCAGCGTCAGGTGGCAAGGGTCGACGGGATGGTGAGCGCTACGCTCACTGCAACCGTCGAGATCGTTGAGACCATCGGCAACGGCATCCGCGTGCCCGCGCAGAAGATCGCGGCGCTGGCAGGCCACGCCAAGCTGTTCGCCGAGGGCGTGCTGGCAAAGATAAAGTCCTTTACCGGATCGCGCTCCTGCGACTAGCGGCAGTCATCCCGAATGGGGTGACACTGCTACCATGAAGGTGTGCACTCTTCTGTCGTCGAACCATCCACTGAGCCTTTGAACGATGCCACGCAACCGCGTTCTGTGCTGCCGCAGACGACTGCGTCTGCGAGGCCGTCGATTGGTTTCGTCTCGCTGGGCTGCCCCAAGAATCTGGTGGACTCTGAAGTGATGATGGGGCTACTGGACCGCGCCGGCGGACGGCTGACCGCGCGTGCCGAGGACGCCGAGATTCTGGTGGTCAACACATGCAGCTTCATCGACTCGGCCAAGCAGGAGTCGGTGAACGCGATCCTGGAGATGGTGCAGCACAAGGTCGCCAACGGCGGCAAGGCGCGGCGATTGATTGTTGCGGGCTGCCTCGTCGAGCGCTACCGCGACGAGATTCGCCGCAACATTCCCGAAGTCGATGCGGTGGTGGGGACGGGCGAGTTGGAGGCGATTCTGGAAGCGGCTGGACTGAGCGCGCCGGTAGCGCCTGTAGACTCGGCCTCACCGTTCAACATTCTCGTCAGTCGCGCGGCCAGCGCCGTGCACCAACACTCGCATCCGACGGAAGTTGGGGCGCAGTTGGAGGGCGTGAAGTCTCGTGCGGAAGGAGATTTGCGGGAGCAACAAGGAAGATTTTCGCGCGCTCAGTGGCAGGGCGCGACGGCTGCGCTGCCGGAGTATCTGTACAGCGACGAGACGCCGCGCATCCTGAGCACGCCGCGTGCCTCGGCCTACATCAAGATCGCCGAGGGCTGCGACCACCCATGCAGCTTCTGCATCATTCCGCAACTGCGCGGCAAGTTCCGTTCGCGGCGGCTGGAGTCCATCGTCGCCGAGGCGGAGCGCCTGATCGCGCAGGGTGTGCGCGAGATCACGCTCATCGGCCAGGATACGACTTGCTACGGCGAAGATTTGGGGTTGAAGGATGGGCTGGCCACTCTGCTCGACGCGCTGGCCGTGTTGCCGGGCTTGAAGTGGCTGCGCTTCCTGTATGCGTATCCCAACAAGGTAACGACGCGCCTGCTGGAGACCATCGCCCGCCATGACACGATTGCCAAGTATCTAGACGTGCCGTTGCAGCATGCGTCGCCCAGCGTGTTGAAGCGGATGAAGCGCGGCGGCACGGCGGATGTCTTTCTACGGCTGATCGAGAAGGCGCGTGCGATTGTGCCGGGGATCGTGCTGCGCAGCACGTTTATCGTTGGCTTTCCCGGCGAGACGGCCGAGGATTTTAATGAACTCGCAGAGTTCATTGCCGCAGCCAAGCTCGATTGGGTGGGTGTCTTCTGCTA
>DATKGA010000072.1:0-9378 GCA_035510935.1 Acidobacteriaceae bacterium | reverse complement strand
CCCTCACCGCAGCCCCCCGTTCCGTCAGCGCTCACTTCTTCGCTTGCACAGCCAGGATCACGCTCTCATAGCTCGGATCGGACTCCTTGATGTGCTCCGAGACGCGCTCCCGCTCCTCGTCCGTCAGCGACGGCAGCACCGTCAGAATCCGCCGCAGAGTCACCGATATATCGTCCACATAATTCATCGTCCGTATTGCTTCGCCAGAGAGAGGCATCGTTGCTCCTGTCAATTGAATTTCGCTCCCACCAGTCTACCGCGCCCGGCTATTGTTCATCTGTCTTCAGCCCATCCCGTATTACACAGGCTGCGGAGCCTCCGCCACCTTTGTCGCCTCAACCTCATCCCGGTCCGTCAGCTCCATCAACTCCGCGAGATTCTCCGCCATCTCCGGGGGGATCGTACCCGCATCATAGCGCCAGCTCCAGTTGCCCATCCGGTTCGCAGGCGTATTCATGCGCGCCTCGCTGCCCAGGCACAGGATGTCCTGCATCGTAAAGATGCACAACTTCGCCACCGACCGCGCCGCCGCCCGCATCATCGCACCCACAATCTCCCCGTCCCGCTCGATCGGCTGTAAATAGCGCTGCACATGTGCGCGCTCCTCAGCGGTCGCACCGCTCTTCCACCACCCCAGCATCGTGTCGTTGTCGTGCGTCCCCGTATAGGCAACCGTATTCGGCACATATTGGTGTGGCAGATAGATGTGCGCGCCGCGGTCCGAAAATCCGAACTGAAGCACTCGCATCCCCGGAATTCCGAAGTGCTCCCGCAGCTCGTCCACCTCAGGCGTAATCAGTCCCAGGTCTTCGGCGATAAATGGCAGCGCACCAAAGACATCCTGCAACCGTTGGAAAAGCTCCAACCCAGGTGCCTTCACCCACTGTCCGTGGATCGCCGTCGGCTCATCCGCCGCAATCGACCAGTACGCTTCATATCCGCGGAAGTGGTCTAGCCGGATCATGTCGTATAAAGCCAGCGATCGCCGCACGCGTGCCACCCACCAGTCGAACCCGCGCTCCTTCAATACGTCCCACCGGTACAGCGGGTTGCCCCAGCGTTGCCCTGTCGCCGAGTAGTAATCCGGCGGCACGCCCGACACCCGCACCATCTGCCCCCGCTCATCCAGCTCGAAGAGCTCTGGATGCGTCCACACGTCCGAGCTGTCGTAGTTCACGAAGATCGCCAAATCGCCCAGGATGCGAATCTTCCGTTCCGCGCAGTATGCCCGCAGAGCGCACCACTGCTCGTGGAAAAAGAACTGCACCACCTGCTCCACCGCCAGCTCACGCCCCTGCTCCGTCAGCAGCGCTGCCATCCCGTCGTTTTTGCGTAGTGCGTACTTCTCAGGCCACTGGTTCCAGCTCACATCGCCAAATTTGCGCCGCAGCACGTTAAAACTTGCGTATTCGGGCAGCCAGCTCATGTTCTCCTGGCAGAACTTCTGAAACTGTGCCCGCGCCGCTTCTTCCGCGTGGTCCAGAAAGTTTCCCGCCGCTTCTTCAATCAGTGGATGCTTACGATCCGCCGCCGCCTGCAGGTCCGCCGGCTCTTCCAGCCGTGCCCATGTCTCCACGCGCTCCTTCGCAATCCATCCCTCATTTGCCAGCCGTTCCAAGCTGATCAGCGCCGGATTGCCCGCGAACGCCGACACGGCCGAGTAGGGCGAACTTCCGTACCCCGGCGGATTGAGCGGCAGCACCTGCCACAGCCGCTGCTTAGCCGCCGCCAGAAAGTCCACAAACTCATACGCTGCAGGCCCAAAGTCCCCCACGCCGCCCTGCGATGGCAGACTCGTCACATGCAGCAGCACTCCGCTCATCCGGTCTTGATTCATCGCTTACCCTTCAGCGCCTTTATTTACGTCGTCATTCTGGCCTGAGCGAAGAAACGAGATCCCAGGTCAGCTTGCTGGGTGGGGAGGAAGTCGAAGGCCAGAATCTCCGCATTATGCCGTTGCTTGCTTAATCCTGATAGCCCATTGCTCAAACCTCATAGCTGGGTCGCGCAACCATGGCTTTCTTCCCGGATGCATTCCACTCTCTTCGTCTGATGCCAAAATTGCGTGTCCCACAATAAAAGCCTGCCTCCAACCCGGCGCTCATCCTAGCGCAGGGCAGCAGACAGGCCCTTGAACTCTCAACCTAGTTGCCCGTCGGGAGCTTTGAAGCCGCCTTCTTCGTCGTCCGAACGCCGCCGCCCTTATCGTACTTGTCCGTCAGCGTCCCCATGTACACGCGGAAGATCTCCTCCCGCTGCTGGCTCAGCAACTGCTCGCGCGTAGCATCGAAGTTCTTCGCAATATCGTCCGCCGAGGGCTCCTGCTTGTCCGTCACGCATAGCACCACGCCGGTCTGTCCTGCGTCGATCGGCCCGGAGATACCTCCTTTGGCCAGCGTAAACGCCACGGCGCCCGGCCCATTCATCGCGCCCAGGTCCGTCACCTGCCCGTCCTGGCCCACCAGGCCGCTCGTCTTCACAGGCAGCTTAAGCTCGGCGGCAGCCTTCTTCAGGTCGTTCAACTCCTTGGCGCGGGCGGCCAGCTTGGTCGTCTCCGCCTGCAGCATCTGCGGCGCTTTCTGATCGCGATAGTCGTCCAGAATATGCGTCTTGTACGCCGCAAACTCCGGAGCGTGCGCCGCCTTCACATCCAGCACGGTAAACAGAGCATAGCCGTCGCCGGTCGATACCGCCGCAGGGTCCGCGCCCTTTGCCGCCGCAAATGCCTGGCTCAGCATCTGCGCTCCATCCGACAGACCCCCGATCACTGCGTCCTTTGCCACATAGTCCGTCGTCACCACATGTAGTCCATGTGCTGCTGCCGTCTTCTCCAACCCATTCTTCCTGGCCTCGCCCGCTAGCTGTGTTCCATACGATTGCAATGCCGCGCCCTGCTTGTCCTGCTCCAGTGTCTTCTGAATCGTGTCCTTCACCTCAGCCAGCGGCTTCACCCCCGCCGCCTGCTTCTGTTCCGTCTGGATGATGTGGTACCCAAACGACGACTTCACCAGTCCCGAAGTCTGCCCCGGGTTTAGTGCCATCGCAGCCTTCGCGTAGGCAGGATCCAGGCTGGCCGTCGCAATCATCTGCAACTCGCCGCCGCTATCCTTCGACCCCGGGTCCTCCGAGTACTTCTTCGCCAGCTCCGCAAAATTGCCCCCCGCCTTCAACTGGTTCAATACATCCTGCGCCTTGGCCTTGGCCGCCGCATCCGTCGCCGCGTCCGAGCCTGCCTTCACCGCAATCAGGATGTGCCGTGTCTTCACCTGCTCCTCGGTCTTGTACTGCTCCTGGTGCGCGCTGTAGTACGCCTGCGCCTCCGCATCGCTCACCGTCGCCTTGCCGCCCGGCAATTTCGCCGCGTCGAACGCCACATACTCGATCTTGCGCGTCTCCGGAATCGCCACCGCATACTTCGCCGCATTCTGCTTGAAGTAATCCTGCAACTCCGCATCCGCCGGGTTGATCGTCTTCTTCAAATCCTCCAGCGAAGCAACCGCGTAATCAAACTGCACCTTCAAACCCTGTACCAGGTATGCCTTGCGCACCGCGTCATCCGACACCGTGGCTCCGCCCGTCACCATGGCCTGCAACCGTTGCAGTTCCATGTCATCCTTCACCTGCGACTCAAAGTCAGAGCGCGTCGTTCCGAAGGCCGACTGCACAAAGTTCATATACTGGTCGTCGCCAATGTACTTCCCGTCAGGAAACAGGTACTGGGCAAACGGTCCCGTCCGCAGTTCGCGCCGCAGATCCTCGTCCGACACCTGCAGGTGCAGCCGGTCTGCCGCCTGGGTAAGCATCGTGCGCTGCACCAGAATTTCACCCGCCCGGTCCATCATGTAGGGCAGCAAAAAATCCGGATAGTGCTGCTGCTGCAACTGCCGCTGCGCCAGCTGGGTCACTTCGTCCGTCTTGATCTCAGTGCTCTGGCCGAACATACGCCCCAACACCCCGGGCTCCCGCACCGTCGCATACACCGTCGTGTCGTTCGCGCCGGAGGGGTCCATCAATCCCGGTACCAGGTAGATCACCATCGATACACACGCAGCTCCAATGATGACGCCAAACATTATCTTGACTGTCTTAGTATCCTTCTGAAGAAAACGAATCATGCTAACCCAGCGACCTTGACTGCGCACCGCCCCCAGCATGAAGCTCTGCCGGCTCTGGGCCCATCGAATCCAGGCACAAATCCAGCCGCTTCCAATTTGAGACAGCGCATCTGCCCGTTGGTTTTGCGCGTCCCGGCGCAGCAAACTCCCGCGCACCAGGACGACAGCAGGGCAAGCGACCAGTATAAATCAATCGTACTTAAGCCGCAGAAAGAGGGCCGCAAGCGCTGCCCCCTTCGCATTCCACAAATCACATCGGCTTAGTAAGGATAAGGATAGCCGTAGGGATACGGCCGATAATACCCCGGAGGATAGCGCCGCTGCAGTTGCTGCGGTGCAGCTCCCGGAACTCCCTGACCCAACCGGTCCATCTCCGCCTGCGACACGGTCGATACGGTCGCCGGCTGTGCCAGGTGGAACGTCAGCAGCCCTTCGGACGGCACATAGACCTGCCCGCTGCCCGAGGCCGCAGAAGATCCCAGCCCCAGCAGTCCACCTACGCCCGCGCCAATCGCCGCACCAGGCCCGCCGCCCGCCGCTGCGCCCACCAGCGCGCCAACAGCTCCGCCCGCCACTGTGCTGTTTACTGACTGGACAGTCTTATCGCGTGTGTCGCGTCCCCAAACATCGGAGACGATTGGGTAGCTCCTGCCGCCCAGCGTCACATGCGTCAGTTGCAGCGACAGTTCGCCGCGCCCGGCCAGCGCGCCTGACTTCTTCGCGTCTACCACGTTGCCCTGCACCGTCGCGCCGCGCGGAATCGCCACCGCGCCGTCCGCGATCACATCGTTCACCACGATGCCGTCAAAGGCTTCTCCCGGCTTGGCCTGCGCGCTGCTCAGTGTCTGGTTGATGCGTATCCTCACCAACGCGCCCAAAGGCACCGTCACTGCGATGCCGCCCTCCTGCCCGCCATATACCGGCTGTCCCTGTGCGTAGCCAGGCTGAGTAGGCGCGTATCCCTGCTGTGGCTGCCCGTACCCCTGCTGTGCATAGCCGGGAGGCGGCGCTTGCTGTCCACCGTATGGTTGCCGATACTCCGGAGCGCCGGGCCCATAGTTTGGGGTAGTGGGTTGATAGTTTGGCGTATTGGGTGGATAGCCCGGTCCCCCCGCCTGATTCGGTTCCTGGTTCGCGGCCTGATTCGGCGTCCCGGTATTGTCCGAGTCCGGTGATCCTTCTACCACCGGAGCCGCAGCCTGCTCCTGTTGAGCGGGCTGCGCGCTTGCGTTCTCGCCGCCCAGCGTCATCTCATCGACCACCTTCTGCACCCCGTTGGTCTTCGATACAATCGTCTCGGCCTCAACCCGCAGCGCCTCCGTCTGTACCGTGCCGCTCAGCGTCACAACTCCATAGACCGTGGTGGTCGTCATGGGTTGGTTAGCCAGATCTGGCGCACCGGCCAATCCCTTCAGAACATTTGCCTCCACCTGTGCGTCCGGCATCGTCGGCTTGGTTGCCGGCGCTGATGCCATTGTCTGCACCTGTGTCTGGTCCTGGCTCTGGGCCGTCGCAACCGCACTCCATCCAAGCACCGCGGCCAGCATCGCTGGTGCAACTCCCTTGAGAACAAGCAATGTCCTTCTCCGATCCATACAACATTTCATAGCCCCTCCAAAATATCCCTGGCCGGGCAGTTTCGCACTCAGCCTCTACTCGTGCAGACTCATAAAACGGGAAAAAGTTACGCTCGCACCCTGGATTAATGTACTGCCGAATGCAACGTATCCCCTTCTCTACACGGATTAATGGTCTGGTGTCGGCACCATCACCGGCACCCCCATAGTTGGATGCCATTTTGCTACTCGCGTTCCAACCACAAGGTTTGACCTGCCCTCTCTACGGCAGTATAGTTGTAATGCGGGGTGGAGCAGCCCGGTAGCTCGTTGGGCTCATAACCCAAAGGTCGGAGGTTCAAATCCTTCCCCCGCAACCAATTACCCCCATTTGGTTTCAATCTTTCGAGAGATCTTCACATTATGTATGTATAACTCTCAAGATGACTCGCAACCAGTAATGCCGTCCGATTGTTTTCAAAGCTTTTACGCATGTATTCTCCCGCCGAAGAACTGCGTATGTGTCAGTCCTCGAATCGCTTACTCTAAACACATGAAGCCAAACTGGAGAGCCGTTGCCCACTAGCCCGTTCCGATACAGGATACTGATTGTGGAAGACAATCTGAGTTGCAACAGCTGGGCAAGATGCTGCTTGAGGCACAGGGTTACGAGGTGCGCGGAGCCGAGGATGGGTTTGAAGGTCTGGCCGCGCTGAAGCAGTCTCTGCCGGATATCATCATCTCCGACCTTCAAATGCCCAACATGAACGGATTTGAGTTCCTTTCCGTCGTGCGTCGGCGGTTTCCAGTCATCCCCGTCATTGTAATCTCAGGGGAGTTTTCCGGTCTATCTGTTCCCGAAAGTGTGCTCGCCGACGCATTCTTTCCCAAAGGTGGATACAACGCCAAGGAACTATTCGAGAAGATAATCGAGTTGTTGCACGAACTGCCCACCCGCCCTAGAACGGGTAAGCCAAATCAGACTGCGGTGTGGGTGAAAAACAACCGTGGCACCTTTGCGGTCACGTGCTCCGAGTGCTTACGTACCTTTCCAGTCTCAGATGTCTCCAATGGGTTGAACGAGGCAACGTGCGACTTCTGTTCCAGCGTTGTTCGTTTCGAGATTATTGGAGAACCCAGAAAAGCGCATATAGAAACAGGCTCAGTCCACACCATGAGCTAACAAATGGGGAAGGTTCCACGCGGCGCCGGCTCATACCAGAAGACTAGCTAACCGCATTAGATATCCCTATCTTCGGAACCTGTGTTTTTGATTTTTCTGGATACCTATAAATTTATATCTGCGTAGTGGCTCAGCTTGAATTTTCTTTCATGATGGCCACAAGGTCATCAATCGAGGCTTCGCGCCGGTGACCAGCTCCACGTCCGCTGCAAACGCCTCCGCTGCCACCCGCACAGTCTCTACAATGCCCGGCGCAACGTAGATCGCCGAAGCGTGGCCGTTGGCGGATATGGCGAACTCCTTGGAACTGGCGGGGTGGTCGAGATCGACCAGTGTGCCTGGCGTGTTGGGTTGTTGCGATATCTGAGCGACACACGCCATCATCGCAAGATGCGACAATAGCAATGCCCTCGCGAACTGTAGTCCATTACACATCGTTCCTGCTCACGCTCAAACCAAATTGATTGCCGGACTAAGACTCTATCAATGTCAGTGTCAGTCGACAATCTCAACCAGCTTCCGGTTTGAATTCGCCATCCGGTTCACTTAGGGCATCAGCCCCGGCCTTTGATGGTACATGTCGGCACGAAGTATGGTGCGCAGCATTTGTGATTGCCCCCGGAAGTTGTTGCAGGCGCCGCCATCCTTGCCTGTAGTCCTCGTTGCTCCTCGCTCATACGGGTGCGTATACTCCTCCGCAAACATATTTCTGCGCACCGGAGTCGATGCCATGAAGGCCGCCCTCAAGGTTTCTCTCTTTCCACTCTTCGCAACGATAGCGCTGGCCCAGACGCAGTCGCAACGTCCGTGGCAGGAGATCACCGTGCCGTCCACCAGCGAGGTTGCGGCAAACTTCAAGGCCCCCCCGCACGAGTATGGGGCGATCTTGCCGTTTGCAAGCTGGAACGGCTCGGACCCGGTCGTGGTGCGGGCAAACATTGTGCATGACTTCGACCGGCTGGCGGCCAACGGCCTCTTTATCGTGAACCTGTCGCCAGGTCGGCGCGCGCCGGGCGAACCAGCCTACCTCTCGCCGGGGCACATGGACCAGGTAAAGTTCACCGTGGCCGAGGCGGCGAAGCGAAATATGCGGCTGTGGTTCCAGGACGAAAGCGACTACCCGAGCGGTTTTGCCGGCGGCTACATCAGTGAGCGCTATCCCCAGCTTGGCATGCAGGCCCTTGTGGCGGACATCTCTGCGCGTGTGATAACCGGGCAGACACTGCAGATGCCGCTGCCTCAGGACACGCTGGCGATCTGGGCGGTGCAGGGGAACCAGAAGGTGGTTCCGATCCCGATTCCTGCCGACATGCAGTTGAAATATGAGGCGCCTATAAGCTCTCAGGTAAGGATCATGCAGCATGTGTATCTCAGTTCAAACACGCGCAACTTCAATCGCGCCGACGGCACGCGGGCCAAGGATTCACTCTACTCGCTGATCGATTACCTCGACCCCAAAGCCACCGACGCCTTCCTGCACATCACGCACGACACCTACTACAGCGCGGTGGGCGACCAGTTCGGCAAGACCATTCTGGGCTTCTTCGGCGATGAGCCGGAATATCAAAATATACCCTGGAGCCCTACGCTCCCGGATCAGTTCAAGGCGCAGAAGGGCTACGACGTAATGCCGTATATGCCCCAGTGGTTCGACGGTCAGCCGACAGAACAATCGCGGCGCGCAAGCGCGGATTATACCGACGTATGGAGCGGTATCTTCCGCAGCTCGTTCTTCGGAGAGCAGGCCAACTGGGCCAAGGCACACAACGTGGAGTACCTGGTCCACATAGGCCACGAAGAGACGATGCTGGCGGTGGCACACCAGGCCGCCGACTTCTTCCGTGGTTATCGCTATGTGCAGGTGCCTGGAATCGACAATCTCAGCAAGCTCATCCCCGGCGCGGTACACCAGGCCGACGGGACATGGACGGTGAATAACAACTTTCCTAAACTGGCCTCCTCGGCGGCGCATCTCTTCGGCAGGCCGCAGGTCTGGTCGGAAGAGGGCGGCGGCTCAGGCGTCGACGGCAAGTACCAGATCAATTATCAGCTGGTGCGCGGCATCAACGCACTACAGATCCGCGTACCTGGTCTGCGCGGCGGTGGCGGCGACGGAGCAACAGGTCAGGAGTCCAGCTTCGTTCCGCCGGATTCACCGCAGACTGCGTGGTACACAAACCGCGGAGGTTATCTGATGGCCATCGGTCGTCCCGCGGCGCAGGTAGGGCTATATCATCCCGTCAACACAATCTGGCTGGGTGGCACCGACGCAACCGAGGCCGATCACAGTACCACCAAGCTGGGCTGGCAGTTGTTCGAGCACCAGGTCGATTGGGACTACTTCGACGAACAGTCGCTGAGTTCGGTGGCCACGCTCGCAAACGGCGGCTTCACCAACCTGAGCGGGCAGACTTATAAGGCGATCGTGTTTCCGTCGATGACGGTGATCACCCGCACCGGCCTCGATCGCCTCCGTGAATTTGCGAAGCAGGGCGGCAAGGTGATCTTCGTAGGCAAGACGCCG
>DATKGA010000071.1:0-18132 GCA_035510935.1 Acidobacteriaceae bacterium | reverse complement strand
AGCGGCACAAATAAATCCGTCTCGAAGTTCGACAGCACGCCCTGCATCACGGCAGCCACGCGCTCCAGCCCCATGCCGGTATCGATCGAAGGCTTGGGCAGTGGTAGAAGCCTATACCCAGTTTCGGTGTACTTAGGCTGCTCATTCAGTACAAAATCTTTAGATGTCTCTTCTCTTCCAAAACTCACGCGGTCGAACTGCATGAAGACGAGGTTCCATATCTCGACGTAGCGCTGGGCGTCGTCGGGAAACGGAATGTCCTTCGGCATTCCGTTCGCATCCACAGTCTCGCAGGCCTCAACGCCGAAGTCGTAGTAGATCTCCGAGCAGGGGCCGCAGGGGCCGGTGTCGCCCATCTGCCAGAAGTTTTCCTTCACGCCCATCTCGAAGATGCGCTCTGCCTGCACGCCCACCTCGCGCCAGAAGCCGTAGGCCTCCGCGTCGCGGGGGACGGATGCATCGCCCTCGAAGATGGTGATGTAGAGCTTTGCCGGATCAATGCCGAACCACTCTGGACTGGTTAAAAGCTCCCACGCGTAGGCAATGGCGTCGCGTTTGAAGTAGTCGCCGAAGCTGAAATTGCCCAGCATCTCGAAGAAGGTATGGTGGCGGCGCGTGAAGCCGACGTTCTCCAGGTCGTTGTGCTTTCCCCCAGCCCTTACACATTTTTGTGATGTTGTCGCGCGCGTGTAGTCGCGCCGCTCCGCGCCCAGAAAGACATCCTTGAACTGGTTCATGCCGGCGTTGGTAAACAGCAGCGTTGGATCGTTGGCGGGCACCAGCGACGACGAGTGGACCCGGCGATGTCCTTGCCCCGTGACAGGGGAGAGCTTGCCCTCAAAAAACCGCAGAAAATCTTCGCGAATCTGGCTTCCCGACCTCCAGTTGTTGGTTTTCGATGGATCGTTCATGATCTTTAAGTCTATCAGCGGAAGGCGCAGGGCCTTCTAAAATCGCACCGCTGCCACGTCTCCGCCCATTGCCTGCCCCACCGACCGCAGCTTCGCGCCACCCGCGGCGAAGGCCTGGTCCGTCCAGTCCCATCCGGTGTGATAGAGCACGAAGAGATGCTCTCCGGGCATTGCGCGCAGCGCCTCGTACGACACGACGGGTAGCCTGGTAAAGCGCGCAATATGCATCGCCGTCAGCGCCATGGTGTCGTGCCGGTTCCAGCGCATCTCCTCCGCACGGGAGTAGACCAGCGTCATGCGCGCGCGCACGTCCGGGTCCGGCTCGTAGTAGCGGGCCTCCTCGAACGCGCCCATATCCTGCATGTACAGCCGTCCATCCGGGTTTGCAAGCAGTGCCGCTTTCACCTCCGCAGGCAGCACCAGGGAAGACATTCTCTGTGCGGATTTGTGCTGTTCGGCAACAATCCGCGCTGCGCCCGCGCCAACAATCGCCAAACCCAGAGCCACCAGCACGGTATTAAATACCGCATCGCGTTTGAGCCACGGGCTCGCCGCCACCGCCAGCATCGCGCTGATCGCCACCACGGCGCCCAGCACATAGCGCACTTCGATGGAGTGGGTCACGAACCGCGCCAGCAGATAGCCGCAGAAGGGAAGCGCCGCCAGTACAAGTAGCAATACCCACTGCGCCGCCGGAATCTGCACTTCGCGTCCACGGACCACGCGCGCACAGCCCCACAGCAGCGCCGCCGCAAATGCCACCAGCACAACCATCCACAGATGCTGCGCGCTCATGCTCATGCGCGTGTAGTCCACGAAGATGGATCGATAGGCAAGCGTAATGTCGTGCAACCCCACGGTTCCCGCGTTGTAGTAGTTTTTCCTGAACTCATCGGCCGCCTGCAAAAACGGACCCGTCGCCGCGAATCCTGCCATCCCCGCACAAATCGCAGCGCACATCGGCCAATCCATCCGCCGCCGTTGCACGCTGCGGAATCCCTCCGCCGCGCAAATGGGGACCAGCAGCAGTATCCCGAAGTAGTGCGCATTGATGGTAGCCGCAATCGCCGCGGCAAGCCCCGCCAGAGACCACTTCCGAGAATTCGGGTGCCCCATGTCTCGATTCTGGGGCGTGGGTTTAGACGCCACCTGCCAGCACCATAGCGCCAGCGCATACAGCCCCAGCATCAACCCATACGGGCGTCCCTCGGCGGAATAAAACAGCGTTGCGGTCAATGCCGGAAACGCAGCCGCCACGACGCCCGCGCGCTCTCCAGCAACGTTCCGCACGAAGAAGAAGAGGCAGACCTGCATCAGCAGAAAACCGAGCAGGGCAGGCAGGCGGAGCGCAAATTCAGATGCGCCGAAGGCCTTCATCGCGGCGTGCGACAGCAGTGGATAGAGCAGCGGGTCCAGTGAGATCGGCTCCGTCCGCTGCACATGTACCAACTCTGCAACCGTTGGCATGCTATACGTCTGGAACGCGTACATCTCATCCTGCGACATTAGTTTGTTATGCGACCACGCCAGCGACACCGCCGCAGTCAGCAGCACAAACACCACCACCATCGCCCGCGCCAGTCTGCACTTTACAATTTCTGCAACCAGCGTTGCGTCCGCCATCAGAGGGTGCCCCACGTCTCGACCTTGAGACGCGGGTTCATGCACCGCGCACCTCAAACCGCATCGGCACCACCTGCGAAACCGGTGCTGCAACACTGGTCGGCTGCACCACAGGCAGGGTTGGCATAAACAGCCTCTCCAGCCATGACAACCGCACAAACAGCAGCACCACCATTACCACCACCGTTGCTGAAAACCACAGCATCAGTCCCGGCTCGCGATACAGCTTCTCCGGGTTCTGCACCGCGCTATTGCGCTTGAACGCCAGCTTGAAGTAGATCGCCATCACCAGCGCCACCAGAGGAAATCCCAGCAGCAGCTCGATCCGGTAACGAATCACGAACGCCCCAAAGAAGAGCATCGCGGCGGACGCATAGAAGACCACGCTCACCAGCAGCGACTCCTGCGTATAGCGCTTAAAGCTCGCCCGGTA
This sequence comes from Acidobacteriaceae bacterium, assembly GCA_035510935.1. Classification (GTDB taxonomy): domain Bacteria; phylum Acidobacteriota; class Terriglobia; order Terriglobales; family Acidobacteriaceae; genus Edaphobacter. Next base: position 15,165 of record DATKGA010000071.1, on the reverse strand, counting down.
AGCGCCCGCCACGCCGCCCTCGCCCAGTTCCCGCAGCTCGCTGAAGCGCTTCAGCGCCATGAAGTAGCAGCCGATCATCCAGTAGCAAACCAGCAGGCTCAGCGGCGGCACCAGCCAGGCAGCCACCGCATACCACCCCAGCAGCATGCGCAGCGGATTATTCACGCTCTCCGTCAACACATCGAGATACGGCACGTCCTTGGTGCGCAGCGGCGGTATGTTGTACACACAGCCCATCACCCAGAGCGCAAGCGCCGTCACCGCAAACGGCCGCGAGATTGTCCAGCCGATGGCCACGCCCGCCAGCATCATTAGAATCCACTGGGCATAAGCCAAAGGAATATTAACCAGTCCTAGCGCCGCCGGCCGGTTCTTCTTCGTCGGATGCAGCCGGTCGAATGGCGCATCCAGCACCTCGTTCAGCACATAGTTGCTGCACGCAACCAGCGTAATCGCCACAAACGCCCATGCCAGCGTCTCTGTGAGCCTCCAAGTCAGAAGCCGCGGATAGATGCTCAACGGAACAATGATTCCGGGCAGCACAAACAGGTTCTTGATCGAGTGGTCCAGCCGCGCAATCGCAAGATGCGCCCGCAACCGCCGCGAGAAACTCACATTCATCTGCGCCGTCTCACTCATGCCAAACCCATCATCTCATTGCCGCCGATAGCGTAAGTATATCGGCGAAGCCATGCTCGTCCGAGAAATACTGGTGGGCGTCCTATCCTTCGTGCACTCAGCAAGAGCACGGTTGGCTCCATTCACGTCGTCCTCTGGCTCTCCACCCCCGGCGCCCAGGTCCAACCCTCCACCCTATGCTCCGGGTCCAACGGCATCGCCAGCGCCGCGAACTCATCGCGGCGCGCGGTCATCGCCATGCAGCTCACCAGCGCGTCGAAGGCGTCCTCGCTGTTGCGCGCCTTCTCGATCAGCCTGGGCGAGAGCGTCGCATAGTTCAGGTCTTCCCTGCGCTTCCTCCGCAGATATTCCGTTCGTGCCGCTGCATTCGACTTGTGCACCGGCCCCGTATTCAACCGCGTATACATCTCCACCACCATCGGCAATCCAGCCCGATCGAAGGGCCACACACGAAACCCCGCCTCGCGCAGCCGCTTCAGCACCGGCATTCCGCGCAGCGACGCCGTGCCCACGCTGCCTGCTCCGCCGATCTGGAAGACGCTCTTCGGCCCAATCCCCCGCACTCTCTCCGCGCGCTCGGCCTCGGGAATCCGCGCAGCCAGTTTGCAGTCGATGTCGGTTGCACGCAACATCCGGTGCAGGCCGTCGCCGCGAAACTCCTCCGGCTTGGGATGCTTGCCCCAGAACCTCCGGTCTGGATTCCCCCGAGCGAGCCATTGTTCGTGCAGGCCGCTGCACACCAACTCCCAGAACGCCGGCCCGTCGACGCAGCCCATCTCGCCGCGCACAAACCACGCCGGAAAGCTGAAGCAGAAGTCCAGCCCAACCACCATCCGCGGCGTCTGCCGCGCCAGCCCGATCAGCCACTCGCCAACCTCCGCACGAGTTCGCCCACCCTGTAGCCGGACGCTTCCGCCATAGACGCTACCACCCGCGCCCGCTGTCCACACGCCTGCCCAGATCTTTCGCCTCTGTCCAGCCTCGCTGCGGTCGCCGGACCAGTCCACAGCAACCACGCGCTCTGCAACCACGCTCCGCCCCACCCCCCTAGTCCTCATCGCTCTTCATCACTCCTCATCGCCGACGACATCCACCTCCTCCAGCGGAACGCCCCACGCGCGTAGCACCTTGTAGACCGCGCTCGCCGAAAACCCCGCCCGCAGCAGCCGCCCCATCACCCGCGCCGCCTCCTGCTTTGCCTTCTCGCCCGCGGGTTGCTTCATCCGCTTGCGCGCAATATATTCCCGTGCCAGCGCCACCTCGTCGACGCCCTCATACGCCGCGCCCACCGCCGCGCCCACGGTCTCCGACGCCACGCCCTTGGCTGCCAGGTCCTGCTGCACCCGCCGCCGACCGAACTTCTCGCCCTCCTTGCGCAGCCGCGTGTACTCCGCCGCAAAGCGCGCGTCGCTCAGGTAGTTCAGCTCCTTCAGCCGAGCGACCACCGCGTCCATCGCGCGTTCGCCTTCGTCGCCCTCCACGGCGCGCCGCTTCATCAGCCGCCGCAGCTCTCGTTCCGTACGCATCTGCGACGCCAGCATGCGCACGGCGTACTCGAACAGCCCAGCCTCGCCCACCGGCTCCCGTCGCTTCGCACGCTTGAAGGGCATCGCTACTGCTTCTCCGCGTACTTGCCACTCCTGGTCCAGCGGTCGCACCAGTCGTTCACCGTGTCATACCAGAGCTGGCTGTTCTGCGGCTTCAGCACCCAGTGGCCCTCGTCCGGGAAGTAGAGAAAGCGCGAAGGTACGCCACGCCGCTGTAGCGCGGTATACAACTCGAAGCCCTGCGACACATCCAGCCGATAGTCCCTCTGCGAATGGACGATCAGCGTTGGCGTCTTCGCATTCTCAATAAACCGCATCGGCGACCACTTGCGGAAGGGGTCCTGGTCCGCCGGCAGATTCTGGTATCGCCACGGCTCGGCGGCGTGGCCCGCTGCGGTCTGCTTGGCGCCTGGCGAGAATCCGTCCCAACCCTTCGGAAAATCCTCCGGCCTGCGGAACTCCCACTCGTTGAACCACAGCTCCTCGGTCGTCCCGTACGCGCTCGCCGGGTCGAACATGCCGTCGTGGGTCACCACGCACCGGAAGCGGTTGGTATGGGTCAGCACCCAGTCCGCCATATACCCGCCATAGCTCGCGCCCAGGGCGCACTCCCGCGTCTTGTCGATAAAAGGATAGGTCTTCTCGGCGTAGTCCAGCCCCTTCATCAGGTCCTCGTACGCGCGCCCGCCCCAGTCGCCGCTGACTTCGTCAACGAACTTCTGCCCATACCCCGTAGACCCGCGCCGGTTGATCCCCACCACCACATACCCATCGGCGGCCAGCAGCTCCCAGTTCCAGCGATAGCTCCACGAATCCCCCAACGCCGTCTGCGGCCCCCCATGCATCACAAACTTTAGCGGATACTTCTTCGCCGGATCAAAGTTCGGCGGCCTAGTGATGAATCCCTGTACGGGAGTGCCATCTGCTCCCGCGAACTTGAAGGTTTCATACTGCGCCAAGCTAAGCTGGCCCAGCAAAGCATCATTCTGGTGAGTGAGTGCCGAACTAGGATGTAAATAGGATGTTGGTGGAAGTGCATGTGTAATGGAGAAGCTCCGTCGATCTTCGGCTTCCTTCCGTTCCTCGCCTTGGAGTACAACGGTTTCCAATGTGGCCATCGTGGTCAGGTCTGTCGCTACAATTTCCGTCGGCTTGTTGATATGTGTTTCCGCTACCACCAGCATTCCGTTGGGACTGATGTGAAGATCTGAAATATCGGCAAAATCCGCAACGAGCTGACCCTTCTCATCGCTGCCGATTAGTGGCTTATACGTCCCTGCAGTCGTTCCATCAACCGCCGCAAAGAGCAGAGCCGTGCGACCCGCATCTCCGCATGCGATCATTAGTCCAGAGTGAGGACTCCAAGCAAACTCGTCGACCCACCGATCAAGATTCGGCAGTAATTCCTTGATCATCTTCTTCTCCCGGTCGTAGAGCATCAACCGAAAGCGATCCGACTCAAACCCTGCCCTTGCCTGCGACCGAAACGCCAGCCACTTTCCATCGGGCGAGTACTCCGGCTCATCATCGCTCCCCAGCGACGTCGACACCTTCACCGCCTTAGCATCCGGCTCATCCAGCCGCAGCGTAAACACATCATTATTGGTCGAAGCCGCAGGAACCGGGTCCAGATTCGTCACATACGCGATCTCCTTCGAGTCCGGCGCCCACGCATACTCCAGCGGCCCACCCAGCATCCACGTCAGCGTCTCCGCATCCCCCACCGCGCTCGCCGGCGTCAAGTCGCGCACATTACCAACAAAATCCACCACCAGGATGTGGCTCCGCTTCAGCCCCGTGTACTGGTCCCAGTGTCGATACAGCAGCGCATCCCACACATGCCCTTTCACTGGACTAGCCGCCGCCGCATCATCCTTGGCCTTATCGCAGGCATTCTCCTCCGCCCACATAGGCTTATCCGAGCACTCGGGATAAACATCAGCAGTAAACATCAGCCGCTTAGAGTCCGGCGACCAGATCGCCCCATCCGCCCCGCCACCGCGCACGCTGGTCAACTGCCGTGCCATACCCACCTTCCCCAGCGCCTCATCCCACGGGGCCAGGAAAATCTGGTCCTGCATGGTCATAGAGACCCACTTACCATCCGGCGAGAAGCGCCCAAATGTCTCCCCGTCGCCGAATGTCACCTGAAACTCAGGCCCCATCTTCCCAAATCCGCCGTACATCGCCTTCTGAATTGGCGTCGCGTTCCCCATCGGCTCTGGTAACGGCACTACCCACAGATGGTTCACCTTGGTGTTCTTCTCCAGCGACACATCCATCACGGAGAACATCACCCACTTGCCGCTCGGCGATATCTGCGGATCGCTCACCCGTTTCATCGCCATCAGGTCCGCAAACGTCATCGGCCTTTTAGCACTTGGGTGCCCCATGTCTCGATTCTGAGACATGGGTTGTTGCGCCACCCCACTCAGTCCCAGCATCCCGAACCACACCAACACAACTGCAACCGCACGAAAGCTCTTCATCGCGCCAGTCTACAACCAACCGGCGCACAATCATCGGCCACTCTCCGCAATAGAGCGCCAAAGACGCGTCCAACTAGCAGCATGGGGCGAACGGGCTTCCCTGCGAGCTTGCTCGTTGGGGCAGAAAGCCCCAGGCACGAGTCCTAACAGCCAAATAAGGGTTGAAGGCCCGACCTATTCATTCCTCCCAAGGCGAAAGAAATCGTGCCAACCCCCAGCAATTCCGCATGTCAAGCCCCACGACACCGCAATATCTCCATAACAATCTCAATATAAATGACTTAACGGTTAATAATACTTGGCATTCCAGTTATCCCGAGTTGTTATACTTAAGGTAGGGGGAAATGGATAGCAGAGTGCCAAGCCAAGCAGCAACCGCAACCAGGCGGATCTTCGCCTTTAATAGGTCTAACGCGCTTAGCGCGAGCTTAACCGGCATTGTTTGAATACTTTACGCTACCAAGCCCGGGGGGGGGTACCCTGCCAGGTCAGAAACGTCTAACCTCCAGACAGCCCGTAGACGGAGTGCAGCACCGATGAATTTACTCGCCAAAGCGCCCGCCGCACTGCTCGCCCTAGCCATGGCGACGCCGCCGGTGTTCGCCCAGAGTGGCTTCGGCAAGCTCGATCCCACGCCGCCCACCGGCCAAACCGCCGACCAGATCATCCAGAAGTTCGCCGCGCGCGAGAGCGAGTTCGCCCAGGCACGCAACGACTACACCTTTCGCCAGACGGTGAAGGTGGACAACATCGACGACGACTCCGGCAAAGTGCAGGGCGAGTACCAGCAGGTCACCGACATCGTCTTCGATAAGGATGGACGCCGCGAGGAGCATGTCGTCTTCGCTCCGCCGAACACCCTCGATCAAGGCGCCAACGGCGGAATCACGATGACGATCGCCGACTTCGACGAGATCGAGCACCGCCTGCCCTTCATCCTCACCAGCGACGACCTGCCGCAGTACGACGTAACTTACGTTGGCCGCCAGAAGGTGGACGAGGTGGACACTTACGTCTTTGAGGCTGCGCCCAAGCGGATGGAAAAGAACCACCACTACTTCCAGGGCAGGGTTTGGGTGGATGAACAGGACCTGCAGATCGTCCTGATCAACGGCAAGACCGTCCCGCAGGAGACGCGCCCCGGCCACGAAGACCTGCAGCCGCCCTTTACCACCTACTATGAACAGGTCGACGGCAAATACTGGTTCCCCACCTACACGAAGGCCGAAGGCATTCTGCACTTCGCCGCATTTAACGGCGCGCTTAGCCAGGACGTCCACATGCGCTCGACCGTGCGCTACACCGACTACAAACGGTTCCGCGCCACCAGTCGAATCATCTTCAACGGCGAGGACATCACCAACAACAAGGACTCAGGGGACAAGAAGCAACAACCGGATACCGGCAATCCGCCGCCGGCGACTGTACCTGCAAAGTGAAGCGGCAAGCGCGCGTCTTACGCGACGAACTGAAGTTCAGGTTCGGATTCAAAGTAGAGATAGCGCCGCCAGCTTGGGTCCGCCGATCCGATCATGCGCATGATGTGTCGCGATGTGTGCAAACTGAAGGGACGCGGTTCTCGCTGCAGCTTCATCTCGGTCAACTCGTGCAGCAGTTGATTGCCTTTGCGCCGGTTGCAATCGTGGCAGCAGGCAACCAGGTTTTCCCATGTTGACAGGCCGCCGCGCGAGCGCGGAACCACATGGTCGAGCGTCAACTCGCCCGCGGTCAGGACGATGCCGCAGTATTGGCACGCGTTGCGGTCGCGCAGCAGGATATTCTTGCGTGAGAGAGCGCGCGTCTGGTGCGGGATTCTGCGGTACTCCAGCAGACGGATTACGCTTGGCATTGCCACCTTCATACGAGCAGCATGCAGCACCGCGCCCTGTTCCTCCTCGGTGCGTGCAACTCCCTTCAGCACCAGAACCAGCGCGCGCCTTGCACCGCAGATATTGATTGGCTCGTACGACGCGTTCAGGACCAGCACCGGCGTTTGCATCGCCGGCTGGCGAAAGACTCCGATGCGGACATCCAGCTCCGTGGTCAGCCGTGGAGAGCTGCGTCCGCCGGCATGTCGAGCTCCGTTGATCCGCTGCTTGCGCGCCTTCGACGAACTATGGGACGCTTGCATCACTCAAACCCTCCGCTTCCGATTCTCATCCGAATCCGTTGCCTTGACTTCGTTCAACACGGAAGAACTGTATCTCTCGCCTTCACCCTGTCGCTATCCGAATCCCTGCACAGCGCGCAGCCTCGTATCATCCCACAGGGCGACGCGCGTGGTCTGAGCGCGGGCCAGCGTGGCGACCCAAACCTTGCTTGCTCCGGCCCTGCGCAGTACGCGCGAGCACTCGCGAGCAGTGGCGCCCGTGGTGTAGATGTCGTCCACCAGCAGCACCTCGCTGCCTGGGGCGATCGCATTCGGGTTCACCCGGAACGCGCCCTGGATATTTCTTCTGCGGCTGACGGAGTTGAGTTCAAACTGGCTTCTGGTGTCGCGGTGCCGCTCCATCAGCGTGTGTTGTGGCCGCAGCCGCCATTGGGGATGGCTTCGGCGCAGCGTTTCAATCGCCGCGTCCGCCAGCAACGCGGATTGATTATAGCCACGCTGACGTTGTTTGGCTGGAAACAACGGCACGGCGACAACGAGCAGCTCGTGCGCAGCCTCGACTTCGAGTGTCAGGATGGACTCGGCGAGCATTCCTCCCAGTAGTTTGGCGACAAGCTCCATCCGCTCGTATTTCAGCAGGTGGACCATCTCGCGCAGTTCGCCCTGATAGACGGCGTACGCGACGGCGCGCTCGAACATGGGCGGGTCGGCGCGGCATTCGGAACAAAGCACCCCTTCGTCCAGAAGTCGGCCAGCCAGGCCGGCGCTCTCCATATCGATGTCAAGAGCTTCGCCGCAGCGGTCGCACATTGCCATCGTCTGTGGATGGACCGAGGCTCGGCAACTATCGCAGACAGGAAGGGCCGTGGAGCGATGCAGCGGACGGTTGCAGAGGCGACAGTCCGAGGGAAACGCCGTCGTCACAAGGTCGTCCAATACAGACCGAAACGCTGCGCTTGTGCGACCAGCCATAGCATGCAGCAGGCGCATCCCCGCGCAACCGTCATCCGGTCCGGCGCAAATGCCAGGCGGCGCGCCGGGTGAAACGTGGAGCGTACTCTCATTCAGGCTTTCGCTGAAGATGCACCTCGCCCGCACGGCGCTCCAGGCCGCTTGGGCCGCACCGATGGACGAAGTATAAATCCTCGCGGTCCAATTCGCCAGCGCGAAGGCTGCGCCGGTTCGCGACGAAAAGCTTCGTTACTCGAATGCCGCCGCCGCTGATACACTCCCACACAAGCCTGTAGCTCTGTTTTTTACGCGGGAGATTGCATCCACATGGCCGCATCGATACCTGGCAAGCCTGCCATCAAGCCCTTTGTTCCCGCGAGCGAGTCGCGGCCGGAGTTGACGGCGAGAGCACTCATACTGGGCGCGTTCTTCGGCGTGCTCTTCGGCGCGGTAACTGTTTATGTAGGACTTCGTGCCGGGTTGACGGTGGCCGCGAGCATCCCGATCTCCGTGCTGTCGATCTCGATCCTGCGGGCGTTTGGCCGGGCCAGCATTCTGGAAAACAACATTGTGCAGACCACGGGAAACGCAGGCCAGTCGATTGCGTCGGGCGTTATTTTTACCTTGCCCGCGCTGATCTTTCTTGGATTCGATCTGGAGGCGAGCCGGATCTTTGCGCTGGCGCTGTTCGGCGGATGGCTGGGTGTTCTGTTTATGATTCCGCTGCGTCGGCAACTCATCGTGGAGGAGCACGGGGCGCTGATCTATCCCGAGGGCACCGCCTGCGCCGATGTATTGATGGCCGGCGAACGTGGCGGCAGCTTTGCCTCGCGCGTTTTTCTCGGCCTCGGCCTCGGCGGCGTATACACGCTCTTCCAGAACGACGGACTCTTCCGGTTGTGGCCCGACACGCCGAAGTATGATCCCGACCTGGGGGGCACGCAGCATCTGCTCAAAGGCGCTTCGATCCGCGCGGACTGCACGTCGGAGTATCTTGGTGTTGGTTACATCATTGGGGCACGGGTAGCTGCCGTGATGTTTGCCGGCGGTGTCTTCTCGTGGCTAGTTCTGATGCCGGCGATTTACTTCTTCGGTTCGCACTTTCCCGGCCCTCTCTATCCCGGAACTGTTCCCGTTACGGACATGTCTCCGACCGATCTGTGGCGCACCTACGTTCGCCCGATGGGGGCGGGCGCTGTTGCTGCATCGGGACTGATAACGTTGATCCGCACTCTTCCGACGATTGTGAGCGCACTGACGCAGACGCTGAAGAAGGGCGGGGCAAAGCTGACCGCGGTACGGCCATCGCGCACCGAGCACGATCTGCCTGCCAGTGTTGTCTTCGGTGGCAGCGGCGTGCTGATTGTTCTGATGTTCCTCTTCCTCCAGTTCAAGCCGGTTCCCGGCGCATATGTAGGGCCGCTTGCGAATCTTTCGGCTGCACTATTGATTGTTGTATTCGGCTTCCTGTTTGTAACCGTCTCGGCACGCATCGTCGGCATCGTGGGCTCGTCGGCATCTCCTGTTTCGGGCATGACCATAGCGACGCTGATGGCGACCAGCGCGATCTTCCTGGTGAAGGGCTGGACGGCGCCGGCGTTTGGCGCGCTTGCGATCACTATCGGCGGCGTGGTGTGCATCGCGGCATCGAACGCGGGCGACACCAGCCAGGACCTGAAGACCGGCTACCTGATCGGGTCCACCCCATGGAAGCAGCAAATGGCATTGATCTTCGGGGTCATAGTCTGCATTTTTTCGATTGGCGCAACGCTGAACGCGATGAACCGCGCCTATGAGCAGTTCCAGCGCATCCCGAAGCCGGTTGCCCTGTCGCTTAGCCATCTGCCGGACGGGGTTCAGAACGAGGGATACTTCACTCGCGACAGCGTCTCGCTTACCTCTCATAATGGCGACAACCACGCAACCGAGCAGCTGGGTGGAACGCGGCAATACATCCTGCTGAATGCGATTGGCTCGAATTCGCTGGACGACGGCAAGTACCTGTATAACCCGGCCAGCGGACAGATTGAGGTGCAGTGGATTCAGGGGATCGGCAGCGAGCGGGCCGCCGCGCCGCAAGGGCGTCTGATGGCGACGGTGATTAACGGCATCCTGACGCGCAAATTGCCGTGGACGCTGGTGTTGCTGGGCGTGGCCCTGGTGATTGTTGTCGAGTTGCTGGGCGTGCGCTCACTCACTTTTGCGGTGGGCGCCTATCTGAGCATCGCGACAACCCTCGCCATCTTCGTTGGCGGCGTGATGCGCTGGATGGTCGACCGCTCCATGATCCAGCATCGCGAGCGCGCACGTCTCGCGGTCAATCCCGACGTAATCGATCCCGAGACAGGGCTTTCCGTGCCCACCAGCGTGACTCCTGCCCTAGACAGCGAGAGCGAGATCTCGCCCGGCAGTCTGTACGCCTCAGGTCTGATTGCCGCGGGCGGAATTGTTGGACTGCTGGGCGTCTGCGCCCGCCTTCTGGAGGGCCTATCCGAGCAGCACGGCGGACATTGGCAACTGTTCAGTTTCAGCGAGAACAACCCGATGCACCACGACTGGGTGAGCGTGGTGATGTTCGCTCTGCTCGCCTTCAGCCTGTACTACTTCGCCCGTAAGCCACTGGACGGGGAGAAGAAAGGGTGAGCCGGGAGATTCCGCTTGCGCCAGAATGACGAGCAGAGCAGGCAACTACAGCAGCAGATTCCTGCGCTGCATACCCCAGCCAGCAGGCTGGCCGGAGACCCCGTTTGCTGCGGAATGACAAATGAAGGGGCACAACGAAGATCCCACATCTCAGAAGCGAGATGTGGGGCACCCGCAGAGTTGAGGAAGAGTAAGTACGAAAATAATCGTTGACATACGAGAATTATCGTAATAAGGTGACTGCATGATTCGACGACGAGTACGAAACCACGATGCGATGCTGCTTCCGACGGAGGCTGAGTTGGAGATTCTTAACATTCTGTGGGCGCTGGGACCGAGCACAGTACGCGACGTGCATACGGCGAGCGAAAAGGAAACCGGGTATACGACGATTCTGAAGCAGATGCAGGTGATGGCGGAGAAGGGCCTGCTGTCGCGCAGCGAGCGATACCGGTCGCATGTGTACGAGGCGCGCATCGCGAAGGAGCAGACGCAGCGCCAGTTGACGAGAAGCCTGATGCAGCGGGCGTTCGATGGCTCGGCCAAGAACCTGGTGCTGGGCGCGCTCTCGTCGCAGAAGGTTTCGGCGAAGGACCTGGCGGAGATTCGCAGGATGCTGGACGAGCATGAGAGAGGGTCGCGATGACAACGCTGATTCAGATCTCCGCGCTACCGCTGGTGCACGCGCTGGGCTGAACGCTGCTCCATCTGTGCTGGCAGGGGATGCTGGTTGCGCTTGTGCTGTGGTGCGTGCTGCAAGTGCTGGATGGGCGGAGTTCGCGGGTGCGCTATGCGGCTGCATGCCTTGCGCTGGGAATGATGATTGCGCTGCCGCTGGCGACGTTTGCGCACCTGGCATCGGGTGAGTACTCGCTGCGGGCAGTACCGAATGACCCGGCGGCGGCGATCGATCTGGGGATGGTGATGCAGGTAAGCGCTGCAGAGATGAGCGAGCCCTGGCCGGAGCGGATTGCGGCGGGTCTGGACCATGCGCTGCCGTGGATCATTGTGGCGTGGTTTACCGGTGTGATCTTGTTTGTTGTCCGGCTGAACGTGGGGCTGATGGTTGCGCGGAGGATGCGTTCGATTGCGACAACGGCTGTGCCCGCTGAACTACAGCAGACGTTTGATGTAATCAGGCGGAGGCTTGGGGTGGGGCGCGCGGTGTGGCTGATGCACTCTGCGCTGGTGCAGGTGCCGACGGTGATTGGCTGGCTACGGCCTGTGGTACTGGTGCCGGCGAGCTGCCTTACGGGCTTTTCGACGCTACAGATTGAGGCGATCCTGGCGCACGAGCTGGCGCACATCCGGCGGCACGACTACCTGGTGAGCGTGCTGCAATCGGTGATTGAGACGCTGCTGTTCTACCATCCCGCGGTGTGGTGGGTGTCGAAACAGGTACGGCGCGAGCGAGAGTGCTGCTGCGACGAGATGGCGGTTGCGGTGGGCGGCGACCGGTTGGCGTATGCAAGGGCTCTGTCGGTGCTGGAGGAGCGGCGGGCGTATGCCCCGGAGTTTGTATTGGGAGCAAATGGTGGAGTGCTTACAATGCGAATTAAACGGCTGCTGGGATGCAAAGAAGATTCGGCGGTCTCACAGATGGCGGCGATCATGGTTCTGGCTTTGATCGTGATTGCGGCTGGATCGTATGTAGTGACGGCGGCGCGGGCGGAGGTCAGCGCTTTGAGACTTGCGGCGAGCGTGGCGTCGCCGATGGAGTTGGAAGCGGTGACACCGTTGAATACGCTGATTGCGGAGCCAAAGGTGCACGAGTTGAAGGCAATGCTTCTGCAACCGGCAGCGGCGAGCAGTGGTGTCACGGGATCACGCAACAACATTGCGTACACAACGTGGCTCAATCAGGATGTGCTGTGGATCATTACGACGGAAGAGCGCGCTGCATTTCTGAAGCTGGCCAATGATGAGGAGCGCGACAAATTTATTGAGCAATTCTGGGCTCGGCGCGATCCGCCGGGATCGCCTGCGGGCGGCTTTAAGGCTGAGCATTACCGGAGGATCGCATATAGCAATGAACACTTCGCGAGCGACAGTCCTGGATGGCGGAGTGACCGGGGGCGGACTTACATAATGAATGGCGAACCATATTCGGTGGATCGACATCCTAGCGGGGCGGCGTATCCGTACGAGGTGTGGCACTACCGTTCGGCTGACGGACGTGGGCTCGACGCGACGTTTGAAGATACATGCAAATGCGGGAAGTATGTGTTGGTATCGGGGAATGCGGTGGGTGGACAGGGAGCGGGAGCATCAACCACGCCGGTTGCGCCAGCGACGCAGACCGCACCAGAGCCTGCATCTTCTCCAAACGCGCTGAAGAGGCGGCTCACTACTGCAGCGTTTGACATGTCATGCACCTATTACGGCGGCGTTCCGTATCGCGGACACGACGGAACCTGTGAGGAAGACAAATCGGCGGTGGGTCATTACTCTTGCCGGGCAGACGACGACACGAGTCTTGTGCAATCTCAAAGTAGTTGCGAATGGAAGGTTCAGCGGCTACAGGAGTGGCAGAGCAATAACCAGGAACTGACCACCTCGGGGCCAACAGCACCGGCTGCACCGGGTGGGCCGGTGCGAATCTCCGCTGGCTTGGCGTCGGGAATGGTGCTCTCGAAAGTCGACCCGGTGTATCCGGAGATTGCGAAGGTCGCGCATGTGCAGGGTCCCGTGATACTGCACGCCATTATCTCCAAGGATGGCACGATCGAGAACGTGTCGGTTATCAGCGGCAATGGGATGCTGGTGAACGCGGCCCGCGACGCGGTGAGCCGGTGGACATATAAGCCATATCTGCTGAATGGCCAGCCGACGGAGGTAGAGACGAGCGTAATAGTGGACTTCAACCCGGCGGGGTCGGCGCAGGTGAGGGTCATGGCGGGCGATGCAACCGACGGAGTCAAGCAGGTTGGCGGCTCAGTGAAGAGTCCGATCATCATCTACCAGAAGGAGCCCGAGTATACGAAGGAGGGGAGGAAGGCCAAGGTTTCTGGGATTGTCCTGGTGGGCATGGTGGTGGACGAACAAGGCCAGCCGCAAAACGTGCATGTAGTGCGCGGAATGGGGACCGGGCCGGATGGGAAGCCGGACCCGAAGTTCAAGAAGGCTGCGCGAAAGGCCGCGGACGGGATGAACGAGAATGCGGTCGATGCGGTAAAGCAGTACAAGTTCAAGCCGGCGACGGAGAATGGCAAGCCGGTGGCGGTGTACCTAAATGTCGAGGTGAATTTCGCGATTTTTTAGGGTGAGGACCGAAGCAGAAGCAGATCCCCTTCGGGTATGACAAACGAAGGGATGAGTTGAGAAGACGGTCGTTCCTACCGCAAACGATAACCCGCCCTGCCGCGATAAGGCCGCGTCGAGGATGGGGCACCCAAATCCCACCCTGCGGCGATGAAGCTGCGACAAGGATGGGGCACCCAAATCCCACCCTAGCCGCGATAAGGCCGCGGCAAGGATGGGGCACCCGGCGATTTTTCGGCTCAGGGGTTGGGGGCGAGGGCTTTGGCGAGGCTACCGTTAGCGGCGGCGAGGCGAGCTTCGGCGGCGGAGCGGGAGAGCGAGAGTTGATGCATGGCGATGGCAGTCTTGACCGAGCCTGCTTCGATGAGCAGGTGGGAAGCGGTGACGCGATCGCACCCGGTGGCGGCCATCAGGATACGCTGGGCGCGGTCGATGAGCTTGTCGTTGCTGGGTTTGACGTTGACCATGAGGTTGCCATAGACGGCGCCGGTACGGACCATGACCCCGGTGGAGATCATGTTCAGGACCAGCTTGGTGGCGGTGCCGGCCTTCATCCGCGTGGAGCCGGTGATGACCTCGGGGCCGGTGACTGGCGTGATGGCAATGTCCGAATAGCGGGTGATGGCTGAGTCGGCAACGCAGGAGAGGCTGATGGCGAGAGCGCCGAGCGACTGGGCGTGGATTAACGCGCCGATGACGTAGGGGGTGCGTCCGCTGGCGGCGATACCGACGAGGGTGTCTGTGGGAGCGAAGCCGGCGGCGATAAGGTCGCGTTTGCCCTGCTCAGGCAGGTCTTCGGATTGCTCGGAGGAGTTGCGCAGGGCATGGTCGCCGCCTGCGATCAGACCCTGGATCAATGTGGAGGGAACGGAGAAGGTGGGCGGGCACTCGGAGGCGTCGAGCACGCCGAGGCGGCCGCTGGTTCCAGCGCCGATATAGAAGAGGCGACCGCCCTGGGTGATGCGCTCGGCGATGGCGTCGACGGCGCGGGCGATGGCGGGCAACTGAGTCTCGACTGCCGTGGCGACCGCCGCGTCCTCCTGATGAATGAGGATGAGCATATCCAGCGTGGAGAGCTCATCGATGTGCGTAGTGCTGGGGTTGCGTGCTTCGGTGCTGAGGTCCGCGAGATCGGGCATATGGATTGATAGTAGCTGGTGAAGAGGATGCTGGCAGCAGGGTGCAGGTTAGCAGTGTGGTTCGCGCAGTACAGACAAATCCCCACCCCTTCGCGATAGGCGCTGAGGGTGGGGAAATTGTTTTCAGTAGAGATTATTTTCCAACGACAACGATCTCGAACGATCCGGGAACCATGGCTCCACCACGACCGCCTCCGCGGAATCCACCAGGGCCACCGGGACCACGTCCAGCTTCGGCCGGGGCTGCGCCGGGTGCCGGTGCGGGCGGAGCAGCAGCGGGTGCCGAAGGAGCCGGCGGTGCGGCGTATTCCGCGGTGATGAGAAGGAGGTGACCGGTCTTGCGGTCCAGGGTGATGGTTTTGGCGCGGGCTGGCGTAGTGACAGTC
>DATKGA010000070.1:0-2196 GCA_035510935.1 Acidobacteriaceae bacterium | reverse complement strand
GCCCTGCTGGCCGTCGCTCTTTACCGCACCTCCCAGGTCAAGACCAAGGCCGACTACCTGGTGGCTGGCCGGTCTCTTCCTGCGGCGGTGCTGGTGCTCACACTGCTGACATCCTGGATTGGCGCTGGATCGTTGTTTGCGGGAGCGGAGAACGCGTACAAGAACGGTTTTGCCGCGCTGTGGCAACCAGCCGGAGGGTGGTTGGGGCTGCTGCTCATCTACTTCATTGCGCCCCGTGCCCGCAAGTTTGCGCAGTTCACGCTGCCTGACCTGCTCGAAGCACGCTACAACCAGACGGCGCGAGTGTTGGGCACCATCGCCATTGTCTTCGCGTATGTAGGAATAACAAGCTACCAGTTCAAGGGTGGCGGCAACGTCCTCCACCTCATCTTTCCGGATACTGTTACGCCGGAACTGGGCGCTTACCTGATTGCAGGATTTGTGATTGTCACGACGGCACTGGCCGGGATGTCTTCGATCGCCTACATGGACGTGGCGATTGGCTCGCTTGTGACCATTATCTGCATCATTGCCACACCGTATCTCTTCCTGAAAACGGGTGGATGGGCCGGACTCCATGCGGCCCTACCTCCATCGCACTTTCAAGTGCTGGGCAACCTGAGCCTTGTACGCGCATTGGAGTTCCTGGTGCCGACCATGCTGCTTATGCTCGGCAATCAGGTCATGTACCAGAAATTCTTCTCCGCAAAGTCGGAGAAGGACGCGAGCATCTCCGTCGTCGGCTGGATTCTGGGCACCCTGGTGCTGGAGACGCTGATCGTGGCCATCGCGGTGATTGGCTCGGCGCTCTATCCCACAGGAGAGGTTGCCCGGCAGGCCTACGAGATCATCCCTTACACGGCCCGCCACGGCCTGCCCGCATTCATGGGCGCGGTGCTGCTGGGAGCGGTTTTTGCCAAGGTCATCTCCACAGCCTCGAACTATTTGTTTTCGCCTGCCTCCAACCTGATCGAAGACGTCTTTGTGCGTTACATGGCGCCTAACGCCTCGAACAAGCAGATCCTCATCATCTCTCGTCTCGCCGTTGTGCTGCTAGGCACCTGGGCGCTCTACCAGGCCATCTATGCACAAAGCATCCTGCAGAAAATGCTCTATGCCTACACCATCTACTCCGCCGCGCTGACGCCGGTGGTGCTTGCGGCGTTCTATTCGAAGCGGGTCACTGCATGGGGTGCGGTAGCAGCAATTGGATCAGGCACTGTGGTTACTCTGGCCTGGGACTTTGAGGCTGTGCGAAGGCTTTTCCCGGCGATTCTCGCCGAGCGCGACGCCATTTTTCCAGCGCTGGCCGCTGCGCTGATTTCGATGGTTGCAGTGAGCCTGGTTACCCCGAAGCCAAGTGCGGAACAGCTGGCGAAATTTGCGGATTGAGATTCCTGCAATTTCGAAGTGATGGAGGCGGTGACGACATCGTTGTTGATCATTACGGGTTCGATGGGCGCAGGCAAATCAACTGTTCTGGGCGAGGCTTCAGACCTGCTTGCGTCCCGAAGGGTTGCTCATGCGGCGATCGACGTGGATGGGCTTGGGCTTGCACACCTTCCGTCTGCAGCCAGCAGCGACGAGTTGATACACAGCAACCTGCGATCTGTCTGCGAGAACTACCGAGCGGCCGGAGTGCAGCGATTCTTGTTGGCGTGCGCCATAGAAGACCGCGCCCAACTGGAACTCTGTCGGGCGGCGGCCTCAGCGACAGAAGTGGTGGTCTGCCGCCTGACTGCCAGCGTGGAAACGATGCAGAAGCGCGTGGGAATGCGCGAATCCGGCGTTTTGCATCGGGAGTTTGTGGCTCACGCTGCGAAATTGAATGGCATCCTCGACGGTGCCCAGTTGCAGGATTTTGTCATTGAGAATGAGGGCCGTGCTCTAACCGACGTCACAACGGAGATGCTGGTGAAAGCTGGGCGGATTGCAAACTGAACGACTCCCATCCGCTGCGCCGGGGCTCCCAGGACTCCCCACGGTAAAAAACTCGTCCAGCCGTACGCGGACAGGCTTACACTGTCGGTGTCAGTCGGTGACGCCATGCCCGTCGCTCATCTCACACTGGAAATCCGCATTGAACACGCCCAGTCACTCAAGGACCGGCGCCAGGTGGTGCGCTCGCTGAAGGACCAGTTGAAGCAGGGATTCAACATCTCCGTGGCAGAGATGGATGAGGCCGTTCCCTTCTCC
>DATKGA010000069.1:0-3099 GCA_035510935.1 Acidobacteriaceae bacterium | reverse complement strand
GCGGTCTCGTTGGCCAGCATCTTCGCCTTCATCAGCCGGGGCAGAGCCATTGTGGCGATAATGGCGATGATCGTGATCACGATCAACAATTCAATTAACGAAAACCCTCTTCGTTGGCGATTGCCGCGCATACACACTCCTGTCCTTCCTATTGTATGACGAAGGAGACGGGTCAGGCGTGCAAGGGTGCTTAACCGTTGTGGGGAAACCGCTCTCTGACGGTCGCGGCTCGGTAACTGGCGCGTTGATTTCGCAAGATTTAGTGAGCCGCGACCGTCAGACTTCTGAGTTAATCCGTCAATAGGGAACCCGGAGTTTTCCACAGATTTTTGGGGATCGCATGGAATCCGTCCTCCGCTGCGGCGAGCAACCGCTGCGGCAGCCTTTTGTGCTGTTCGTGCGGCATAAACTTCTCCGCTCTGACGAGCTTTGGGACTCATCTGCAGCAGACGTTGACAGACATCCGGGACGGTCCACCCCCAATCGATGGCCAGCAGGCAGAAGGTAAAATCGGCGCGGCTGACATCTGCTCGGTCACTGTTATGGGCCCGAGGGGCGTTACGCAGACAAAGCTCGTAGCTGGGCCAAGCTTGGGGGCGCCCGGAGAGAGAAACACGGCGGGGGGGCGTTGTTGGATTCGGAAGCTGGTGGGGCGCGAGCAAGCCGCGTCCTTCCAGTTCGGCTCGGCTGGTGGTGCGGTGCGGGGTGGTTTCCAGGATGCTCACGTCGGGGAAATCGGGCGCGTACTTACGCTTGAAATTGACGCTGCCGGCGATGCGGGCGGCCCCGGAAGCGCTCGGATCGGCGCCGCTGCCTTGACGCAGCCGGCGAGCCAGATCGGCAGGACATTCCCGTACCGCCACCCAGGCCTGATGATTACCGGCACTGGTAGCCAGAATCAGAAAAGCGATGCTCCGTACGCACTCCAGCCCGGCGCCGCGAAGATCGTCCAGTTGGACCAGTTCGAACGTGCCGCCCCTGGGTCGCACGATGATGTTGTCCTGACGCGCGGCAGCCGACTCCAATAAAGATGCCCTCCAGCGCCCCAACAGCTTCCACTCCTGAGAAGGACGGAAGCTTCGCCTGCGCCCATCGAGATCGGTCTCGGTGAGGTCGAAGGCACGCACCCCAAAACTGGCGAAGATATCCAGCATCTGCCATCCCTGCTCTGCCCGGGTGGCGCTGGTCATGGCTTACCTCCGGCGGCCGCCGCCGCAACGCGCCGCGCTTCCAGGTAACGATTCTCGGAGTAGGCCACCCGATCGCGCCAACAGCGGAAGAAGATGCGAATCCATTTGTACGCCAAGGATCGAACCGCCGCATGATGGCCCTTGCCCCGATCCCGCTGCCCGGCATAATGTTGGCGTGCCCAGTCGCAGCTCCGAATCGAGCAGGCGGCCCACTCATGGAAGGTTTGCCGGACGAACTTCGAGCAGGACCATCGCCAGTGAATCCAAACCGACTTGCCGCTTGCTTCGGTCACCGGTGCTATGCCAAAACAACATTCCATGTTGTGGGCCGATTCGAAACGCTCCCGCAGGGACCCCGCAGCGGCAATCAGGCGGGGCTCCAGCACCGGTCCCGCCCCAGGCAGCGACTCGGTGATGAAGCGGTCGGGATGGTCTTGATAAGTGAGCGCAATCTGGCGGTCGAACTCGGCGATCCCTTGCCGCATGATGGCCAGGATTCGGACAGCGTTGTGAATGGATAGGATGCCGGTCTGCAGCAGAGCCGGATCGTCGGTAGCGGGAACGGCCTGGCGGAATTCCTCCAAACGCTCCTGGTTCCGTTCGGCACTGCGGCAGTTGTGCTGGTGCAAAAATCGAAGCAAGGTTTTGGGTTTGGCCTTTTGCAGTTCCTGCAAGGTCGGCCAGCGCAGCAGCAGATCCGCTACCAGGGGCGTGCTCAGATCGCCGAACCACCGCACCACCTGTGGGAATACTTGTTTGAGCCAATGGGTGAGACTTTGCACGACGGCGGTATGTTGATCCACCAGGGCGCGTCTCTCTGAGGTGAGGAATTGCAGGCTACGGGTTGCCACCGTGTCGGGCTGCAAACCCCGCAGTTGCTCGGGATGCTTGACCAGATAATCCAGGATGAGGTCTCCATCGACCGGATCGCTCTTGGCTCCGGAGGGAGAGAAGCTCTTGCGGTAGTTGGCCAGGCTGGTGGGATGCACGGGGAACAGCACCAGGTGGGCATATTTGGAGAGCACGACAATCACCGCACCACGGGCCTGCTCCAAAGCCAGCGCCACCGGCCGTCCGCCGAAACGCTGAGCCAGTTCTGCGGCCCAAACTTCGATGGCTTCCGGAGTGTTATCCAATTGCCCGCGCGTCTTCTTACCATCGACGAGCATGGTCCAGAAGTGCTTTTGGTCGGCCCAGTCCAGGCCGATGTGGGCAGCGAATGCTGGTGGGGCAACTGCCGGTGGGGTCTGTCCGGTTTCGCGTGTAGACATGATATTTAGTTCCGCCTCCTTTAGGCGTGTGAGGGCGCAGGGCAGGCAGGACCTTGTTTCCGCGAAGGCCTTATAGTAGAGTCGTGTTGTCCAGACGGCTTCTAGAGTATTCGTTTTGGAAACCAGGCGCATCCCGCGGTCGAAACTCTGACGGTAGACATCGGATGCTACGTAAATAGCATCTGTCAGGGAGCGATATTCGTATCCGCGGGATGCCTGCTCGCTCTCCTACTTTGCCACCGACCGTCGCCGCCGGCAACTGAGCGAAGCTCTTTTCCACAGGTAGCCAAGCCATGCTGTGGGAAACCCACCCTTAAAACTTTCCCTTACGGAATAACTATAAGGGAGCGGTTTCTGTCAGTCGGAAATCCCCAAAACGGTTAAGCACCCGGTTAACGTGCAATAAGCCCGCGCCACTTAGTGCGCCCAGCGATCCAGCCACTTCAACTCCTCGCGTACCTTGATCTTTCCGTGCCAGGGATTCTTATCCAACTCATGCCCTTCGCCAGGAAAGATCAATAGCTTCACGGGCACGCCTTGCGCGTGTAAGGCTCGCTCCAGCAGATACTGCTCGCCCACATAGACGCGTATGTCGTCCCCGCCGGCTACTATGTGGGTGGGAGTCTTCATCCCTCCCC
>DATKGA010000068.1:0-4758 GCA_035510935.1 Acidobacteriaceae bacterium | reverse complement strand
AAGGAAAGCCTCATGTTGGCCATCGACGGCGTCAACTCCGCCGACTTGCGCAAGATGATGGAGCTTCAGATCGACTACCAGGGCGAAAAAGAGGAGCGCATTCCGAAAGTCTTTGAAGCCGCCGGGGGCTTCGCTCCAACCATCGGCATCATCGGAGCGATCCTGGGACTGATCCAGGTCATGCAGCACCTGCAGGATATTAATGAGGTAGGTAAGGGTATCGCGGTTGCGTTCGTCGCAACCATTTATGGTGTTGCCTCGGCTAATCTTCTCTTCTTGCCCTGGGCTGGAAAACTGAGAATACGGCAGCGAGAGAGGCAGATTATTCAAGAAATGACCCTTGAGGCCGTCCTCTCGATTGTCGAGCAAGTAAACCCGCGCGCCCTTGAACTACAGTTGCGGAGTTATATCACTACGCCTTCACGGCAAGGTCCGATGAAAGTGGCTGCACGATGAGGCCCCTACGACAAAGACACTCTGAGGAGCCGGCGAACCGTGATCGCTGGCTCCTGTCTTATTCGGATTTCATTACGTTGCTGTTTGCCTTCTTTGTCGTTCTGTTTGCATCCTCGTATCGCGACAATCAAACGATCAAGAAACTCTCCCAGGCCATCCACATTGGGTTCCAGCAGTTGGGAGCATTCTCCGGAGGCCAGAGCGCTAACGGAGTCGCGTATCCCAATCTCAAATCGACCGCGCCCCTATCCGCGCCGCAGGCGCAGAACGCGCAGACTGGCGATGGCGACGCATTTGCCGCGTCGTCTTTTGATGTTGTGCAACTGCGCCAGCAGCTCGAGTCAGCGGTCGGACAGGAGCTCAAGGAGCACGAGGTGGTCATGCGAGTGACTCCCGAAGGCTTCGTGGTCAGTCTGAACGAACTTGGCTTCTTCGACAGTGGAAAGGCTGAGTTGCTGCCTGGAGCCGCGGAAAAAATCGAGCGCATTGCGAAGGTCTTGTCACAGCACAATATAGACCTTCGCGTGGAAGGGAATTCTGACGATCAGCCCATCCATACCGTCGAGTTTCGCTCGAATTGGGAATTGTCCACCGGGCGCGCGATGGCGGTGATGCAGCTGCTTGTGGATGACGCCGGCTTTGATCCTAGAAAACTCTCGGTGGTAGGGAACGGCCAATACCGGCCGGTTGCCGACAACGCAACTCCCGAAGGCCGCAGGATGAACCGGCGCGTAGATCTAGTGGTAGTAGCGACGGCACCCACACAGCCTGGCGCACAATAGAAATATTCCGGATATTTAAATCATTATTTAATGAAACTCCTCATACCGGCGATCATAGCCGGCCTAATCACCCTCTCTAGCTAATGCAATCGATCTGCAAACACTACGTCGGTGAATATTTTCCATGCCCGCAAACTTGCATCCGAAGGGATGGAGGTTGGAGTACACAATGAGTCGCAGCCCATGCTCTCTGTACTCAGGAAGGCAGCTTCTTAACACTCACAAGACCCATGCTGTTCCGGTATTCTTGCGTTCTATCTTATGCAGCACGAGCCGTAATATACGCACACAATGAATAATATTTACGTTTTCAGGCAGCACAATCATGCATAGCACTAAGGTCGCAAATATCGATAACACGAAAGATCACTGGCGCATAATGTTTTTTCACTGCCGACTAGAATTCGCGGAACGAGTCGCCGATAGATTGCCCGTAAGAACAACCACCTGCTCCAAGTAGCAACTCCGGACTGTGCTGTAGTCGGAACTAGTTCGGTGCAGGCGGAATTCGATACAAGGAGCAATTACAATGATTAGTGTTCTTAATAGTGTTTCTCAGCTCGGAGCGGAAAATGCTCTATCTGCCACACAGTCATCGCTGCAGAATTCCCTCCTCCAGTTGTCCACCGGATTGAAGATCAACTCCGGCGCGGACGACCCTGCCGGTATATCGATCGCTGCCGGTTTGGGCGCCAACCTCGCTGCACTCACCCAGTCCAGTCAGAATGCATCCAACGGCGTCGGCCTGCTGCAGACCGCCGATGGAGCCCTCTCCCAGGTCTCGTCCCTGCTCACCGCGGCGGTTACGTTGGCGACGGAAGCCTCCAACGGGCAGCTCACGGCGGCGCAGAGCACGGCTGCAAACACCGCGTACCAGTCGATCCTGACCGAGATCACTCAGATCGGCTCAACCACCAACTTCAACGGAACGGCAGTCTTCAGCGCCACTCCCATCACCACATTCACCAGTGACGGCACTGCCGGTGGCACCACCACAACCTCGACCACGACCGGCGCTCTCTCGTCCACAACCCTGGCCCTGAATACAACCGCTCTCACGAGCACTGCCGCAGCCTCTACTGCGCTGACCGCGATCACCGCCGCAATCAACACAGTTGCTGCATCCCGCGGCACCATCGGTGCTTCGGTCAACCAGTTGACTGCGGATACCAGCGTGGAAAACACCGAAGTCACCAACCTGACCGGCGCGCAGAACAACGTGCAGAACGCTGACATCGGCACGACGGTTGCCAAGATGACCCAGTACAACGTCCTCGAGCAGACCGGCATGGCAGCCCTGTCACAGTCCAACCAGGCTGAGCAGGCTGTGCTGAAGCTCCTCCAGTAATCTCATTTGCTTGTGCCCTTCTGGTGGCGCCTTCGGGCGCCACCTTTTTTTCAGTGTGAACATATCAGACGAATGTGCCGATAATGTCTTGCCGAAGTTATCGATGGAACCGGGTCACGCGAGAATACACCGCGTTCCGAGCAAAGGATTAGGCAAACATTATGAGCTCAGTCTCCGCATTGAATTCGCTCTTAGCATCGACGTCTTCCTCAACCACTATCAACCTCAGTCAGATCCTGCAGGCTGCCACCGGGGCATCCACCCCTGGAATCGACGTCACCGCCGCCGTGAGTGCAGCCGTCACCGCCGCTCAGGCGCCCGAGACGGCGTGGGAGAACCAGGAAACCACCCTGCAGAACCAGACCGCCGCCTTGAATCAGCTGCAAACCGACACCACCAACCTCGACAACGACATGCAGTCCCTGAACAATCTCACCGGCCCTTTATCCGCAAGGACGGTGAGCTCGTCCGATTCCACGCTCGTCACTGCATCGGCAGCCTCTGGATCTGCGGTTGGCAATCACACGGTCGTCGTCGGTAACCTTGCCGCCACCGCCTCATGGTCATCCAGCACCGTCAGCAGCGCCACCACACCCCTGGCCGCCGGCAGCTTCACCATCACGGATGCCAGCGGCAACCCCACCATCATCTCCACTGGCACTGGCAGCAGCACCCTCAGCGATGTAGCGAACACAATCAACAGTGACAACCTTGGCGTCACCGCCAACGTCATCACCGACGCGACGGGTGCTCGTCTGGCCATCGTCAGCAACACCTCAGGCAGCGCGGCCAACTTCTCGGTAACCGCAGGCAGCGGCGGTCTCGGCTTTACCCGGGCCGTCGATGGCGCCAACGCCTCTGTCACCGTCGATGGCATCACCCTCTCCAGCGCATCCAATACGGTCACCGGAGCTCTGCCCGGCGTCACTCTCAATCTGTTGAATGCCAGCCCCGGGACCAATGTGAGTCTCACCATCGCTCCGGATACTTCCCAGGCATCGACGGCCATCAACCAGTTTGTGACTGACTACAACAAAGCCATTGGAGATGTGAACACGCAATTCACCGACACCGGGTCTGGCGAAGGGGTCCTCGCAGACGACTCTGCCGTCCGCAGTCTGCAGAGCACCCTGCAGGAGGCATTGGACTACACATACACGCCTGCCTCGGGCACCACCACCGTACCCACCCTGACAGCGATGGGAATCTCGTTGAACTCGGACGGCACCCTGTCCGTCGATAGCGGTGCTCTTACCAGCACCCTGCAGAACAACTTCAACGACGTGCAGAACTTCTTCCAGGGCGCATCGTTGAATGGCTTCGCCAATTCGGTGGATCAGCAACTGACCAGCTTCATCAGTCCGGCGGATGGCGCCTTCACCGTGGACCTGTCGAGCATCAGCACCCAAATCTCCGGCTTGCAGACCGACGTCACGAATTTCCAGACCAATTACATTGTTCCCCTGCAGGCCCAACTGCAAAGCGAGTACAGCCAGGCTGAGATCCTTCTGCAACAGTTGCCGCAAGAGATGCAGCAGATCAATACAGAACTGGGACTGAATAACAACTCATCCTCGGGAGGATAAAGCGGTTTCACGATCGATGCATTCGGCGAGGAAGCCCTATACGGTTTTCTCTTAAGGAAAACCACGTTCACCAAGGCTGCGAAGGCCTCGACATCTGGAACACGTTCGATCCGGGGGAAGAAATGAATCCAACAGAACTGGCATATCGGAAAACGGCAGTAGAGGGCGCCAGCGGCTTCGGTTTGTTGATCGCGCTGTACGACACGCTGGTGGGAAATCTACGCCGCGCGGCAGATGCACAACGAAAAAATGACATCCCCACACGGTGCCATGAGATCAATCACGCGTTGCTTGTGATTGGCTATCTGGAGGATTGGATCGATCGCGAAAATGGCGGGGAACTGGCGCGGAAGCTTGTCGCTTTTTACACGAACCTGAGGGCCACGTTGATTGAGGCCCAGGCCAGAAAGTCGGCCGAGGTGTTGGAGCGGGAGATGGCTGTGATTCTGGCGATTCGGGGAACCTGGCAGGACCTTGAACTCCGCGCCTATTCCGCCCTCGAGTCTCCATCTTCCCCGGAGCCGCCGAAGTACCCGGGCAGCTCCGTCGCGCAAGGAGAGCGGAGCGTGTCCAGCTGGTCGGCCTA
>DATKGA010000067.1:0-5212 GCA_035510935.1 Acidobacteriaceae bacterium | reverse complement strand
TGGGGGGGGGGGGGGGTACCTCCTACGCAGAAAAGCCGCCCCAACTTGAAGGCGGCTCGGTCAGATCGGAGAAATTTTAGCCCTTGTGCTCCACCGCCACCTTCGTGTCCGTCTGCTCGCGGATGTCGGTGTACTCGGCCGTATAAGGGGTCTTGCCGAAGATCGTCCAGAAGTAGTTGATGGTGTAGCGCCACGCGATGCGCAGCGTTCCTTCCTTCTTCAGCCGCCGCGCCGACGAGTACATCTTCAGGTCGAAGGTGAACTTCGCCTCGCCCACCTGGTTCATCCGCCGAGCGATGTCGGTGTCTTCGCCGTAGAACGAGATCGCCGTATTGAACCCGCCGATCTGCTCCAGCGCTGTGCGCCGCAGCACAAAGTTGCCGCCCTGCACCATCGATCCCGCGCGCAGAACATACCGGTTCAGCACATACACCAGGTACGCAATCAGATAGAAGATCTGCACGCTGAAGCGCTGGCTGGGCGACATGTCGTAGTAGATAAACGGCCCGCTCAGCGACACCAGCTTGGGCTCGGCGGCAAACTCCTTCAGCACCGTCTGCACCCAACCCGGCGTCAGTCGCGAGTCCGAATCCACGTTGGCGATCAGCTCGCCCGTGCTGGCCGCAAAGCCCGCCTGCCGCGCAAAGGTCAGCCCTTTTTGCGGCTCGTCCACCACGCGCACGCCGGGGAAGCCCAGCGCCACCTCGCGAGTATGGTCGCTGCTGGCGTTGTTGACCACGATGATCTCAACCGCATCGCCCAGCTCCCGGGTCTGCGCCAGCACAGACTCCAGACACGCCGGTAGATACGCCTCTTCGTTGTACGCCGGAATCACAAAGCTCAGCCGCATAGAACCACGCTAGCCCCCGAATGTTACAGGACAGCGACAATACCCGCCGCGAACCCGCGCGGATACCTGCCGCTGCCTGTCTCATGTTGGATGCGCGATTCTACGGAGCCGCCGGTGGATCGTCCGGCATCACCGCACCGGCCTTCACCCACTGTTCGATGGTGGCAATGTCCGCGTCGCTCATCTTGGGCGCTTTGGAGGGCATCGGCTTGGGATCTTCCGGAGGCCCTTCGTGCCGGATCAGCTTCACCAGCAGGCTGTTCGCCGGATCGCCCGGCACAATCGCCACGCCACTGCGCCCACCCTTCATCGTGGACGCCTTGGTCTGTAGGCTCAGCCCGCCCTTCTTGTTCATATCGAAGTGGCACTTGCCGCAGTTCGTCACCATCAGCGGTCTCACCTTTTCCGTGTAGAACGCGGGCTTGCTGGCATCCGCCTGCGCCGCTACCGTTCGCAACCCCGATCCGGCCATAAACGCCCCAACCAGCGTCACCGCCGCCATCACACCGACGCCTGTAAGAACTCTCCGCATACTTCCTCCTCAAAATTCGTTTCAACTTTGAAATCCCTGGCCCAAAGACAATCTTGCCCCACACCTCTATTAACCGATTGGTACACAGAACCTGTATGGTCACTTACTGCAAGTTTACGTTCCAAGTAGGGTAGAAGTTGCTCTGGTGCCTCCGCACCTCCAAAAATAATGATGCGCCCAAACGCAACCCTGGCTTCCTTGATGGCTCTGGCCTGCCTGCAACTATGCGTCGTGTCGTTGCCTGCCGCCAGGCCGACGCGGTCGCTCGCACATCACAGCGAAGGGCGGCTGAACGTCGCACAGCCCACGCAACGTCTCTCCCACGGACGAAGCGCGAGTAGGCACGCAAACGCGTATCTGGACGACCATGTTCGCTCCCATGCCGACGCACGAGCAACTCCGCGCGAGCATCGCGCCGTAACCAATCTTTCGCGCTACGCCGGCCCAACCGCGCCGCGCAGCATCGCCATTCGCCACTCGCACACGCCCACTCTGACCTCAACTCCGGCGTCAGATCGCGTCCATAACTGGATGCGCACCCACCAAGAGCAGCAGCGTTTGCTCGCAGCCCAGACCGCGATCGCGGAAGCGGACCACGGTATTCGCCCAGTCCACAGGGCGCGAATGGAACGCGTGGATGCTTCCAAATCCCTGCCTGCGGCCACTCCTGCGGAACAACTTACTCCCGCTGTCTCTAGTCAGCCCGCCGAAGGCACTGCGTCCGGAGACGAGCCGGGCTCCGGCAACTCCACCCTACTGATCAACGTCGGCGGTGTCCTCCGCCCCTTGACCGAAGCGCACTCGTTGCCTTCCGTCGAAGAGGAGGCTGCAACGCCGGTCATTCTGCCTGCACTGCGCGTCTCAGCGCTCTACGACAGTCGTGGCCACCTCATAGTTCCGCAGCCGCTGTACGGCTCGCACGAGAAGCTGATCCATCAAAACCAGATGGCCGACCGCGACGGCTTGGACCGCGTGCGCGACGACGCCGATCTGCTTGATCTACGCCGCCAGCACAAGCTCGTCGCCCTGCCGCAGAACGAGGCCCTGCGTGTCGACGACCGCCTGCCCGAGGACCGCCGCTTCTCGCGTCCCTGGACCGCGGACTTCCTCGCCGCCCTCGCACGCGACCATTACGCCAGCTTCCACCTGCCGCTACAGGTCAACTCCGCCGTGCGCACCATTGAGTTTCAGCAGCGCCTTGCACGCAGCAACGCAAACGCCGCGCCTTCCACCGGCGACACCGCCTCGCCGCACCTTACCGGCGAAACCATCGACATCGCCAAGCATGGCCTCTCCATCACTGAGATCGCCTGGATGCGCACCTACCTGCAACCATTGATCGACCAGGGCAAGATCGATGTTGAAGAGGAGTTCCAGCAGGCATGCTTCCACATCAGCGTCTACAAAAACTACGCCCCCACCACCTCCTCCGCCATCACTCTCGCCGCCGCCCGCTGAAACTGAATCTTCACATCGTCGGCTGAAGAGCAAAACGATGGTCCTTATGAATCTGCGTTTACGAAGGCGCCCCCATTTCGCTTGAACCAGGACACGGGTTCAAGCCGGCTTCAGCAAGCTCTCCGTTCCAATCGCGCCCGCCCCTGCAATCCCACTCTCCTCCACATAGTCGAACAGCGGGTAGCCTGCCTGCTTCCATCCATCGAAGCCGCCGCGCAGCGGGCGCACGCGGGTGATGCCCAGGCGATGCAGCTGTAATGCAACCTTGGCGCTTGTCTCCTCCGATGGGCAGGTGCAGTAGAGAATAATGTCGCGGTCGCGTGGAATTCGTTCCGCATGGCGTGCTAGCTCGCTCGGCCCAATGCGCATCGCGCCGGGCAGCACGCGCGGATCGGGCAGGTAGTCCAGCGGATGGCGCAGGTCGACGATGTAGGGCTGCGCCGTCCCCTCGATGGCCGCCTCGTCCAGCATTGCCTTCAACTCTTCGGGATCGAGTCGCATATTGCGGACCTGAGACACAAAGCGGCGCTGTTTGATCACTCGCCAGAGGAAAAAACCTGCAACCAGCAGCAGGAATACGACCGCCGCAAACTGGCTAAGGAATGCGAACAGTCCCTGGCTGCGCCTGACCACATCGCCAAAGAATCGGCCAGCTAACAGAAACGTGAGCGACCAGATCAGTGAACCTCCCAGATCAAACAGCAGGAACCGTGGATAGCTCATGCCGGTCTGCCCGGCTATCGGCGCGGCAACCGTCGACAGCCCGGGGACAAACTTGGCAAACAGCAGGGTAACTGGCCCGCGCCGCGTGAAATAGCCCTCCGTTCTGGCCACGCAGGTTGTGGATTCGAGTGACATCCGGCACAGCAGCCGAACCACGCGACTGCCAAAGTTGCGCCCCAGAGCGAACCACGTCGAGTCCGAGATCAGGCAGGCTGCAAGCACAGCCAACTCCGCCGTGCCGGCACTCAATCGATGGGTCGCGCTCAATGTCCCTGCAGTAAGCACCAGAGGAATGCTGGGCACTGGCAGACCAAGCTGCTCGATCAGCACCCACAAAAACAGAATCGCGTAGGCATGGCCGACGAAGAATCCAATCGCAATCGGCATGGCGGCAACTCCTCTTTGGTTCGATGGGTGCAGATGAATAGATGAGTCCAGGCCGCAGATGGATGCTGGCTATGCTGTCCAAGCCTCCGCGCAGCCGGACCACCCCAGCTTCGCCTCGATCAATAGAGCACACACAACTGTGGCTTCACGCAGGTTTAAGGTTTTTAGGCCTATACTTGGGGTCGGACGTCGCCCACCTTCCAATTCAGTACTGTGCTGGCGTTGTCGTAGAGTTTATTGAATCACCAGGAGACGCACCTTATGTCACGCAAACTATTCATTCTCACCGCCCTAGCCGTTCTGCTTCCACTCGCCTCAATCGCGCACGCCCAGACCGGCCCCTACAAGGTCCTTAAGACCGTCAAGGTCGGTGGCGATGGAGGCATGGACTATGTCACAGCCGACTCCGACGGGCGTAATCTCTACGTCGCGCGCTCCGGCGCCGCCGGACACATCGGCGTCTTCAACCTCGATACCTTCGCCCAGGTCGGCGACATCCCCAATACCAGCGGCCACGGTGCCATCGTCGACACCGCTACCGGACACGGTTTCGCCACATCCCGCGCCATCACCATGTTCGACGCCAAAACCTTCGCCATCATCAAGACAATCCCGGTCCAGGGCAATCCCGATGGCTACTTCAACGATTGGGTGAATCATCGCTTCTATGATCTCTCCCATGCCGCACCCAACATCACCGTCATCGACGATAAGGATGGCGCCATCCTCACCACCATCGATATCGGCGGCGCGCCAGAGCAGGGCCAGTTCGACGGCAAGGACAGAATCTACGTCGATATCGAAGACAAATCCGCTATAGCCGTCATCGACGCCACTACCATGAAGATGATCGGCAAGTATGACCTCTCCAGTAAGAGTGGAGGCTGCGCTGGCTTGGCCCTGGATGCCAAGAACAATATCCTCTTCGCCGCATGCCGCGATCACAACGACATGGTCATCCTCTCCGCCACCGATGGCCATATCATCGCCGACCTGCCCACCGGCCAGGGCTGCGACGGAGCTACCTTCAACCCCGATACCATGGAGGCCTTCAGCTCCCAGGGCGATGGCACCCTCACCGTTATCAAGGAGACCTCGCCCACCAGCTTCGTCGTAGAGCAGACTGTCACTACGCCAGCCCGCGCCAAAACCATCACCCTGGACCGCAAGACCGGTCACCTCCTTCTCATCACCGCGGAATACGCCGCACCGCCGGCTCCTTCGGCACCCGCTGCTGCTCCGCCCGCACCGGCACCCGGCGC
>DATKGA010000066.1:0-7163 GCA_035510935.1 Acidobacteriaceae bacterium | reverse complement strand
GGGGAGAGGGATACACCAATCCTGGGCTACAAGACGAACACCGCAAATACCATGCGGCTGTGGTCGGCGCAGGCGGTCGACTCCTTCGACTTCGGCACGTTCAACACGGGAGATTTCTTTGGCGCAGTTGCAGAGAAGGTCTCGTCGGAGAACATCTCCAAAATCCTATACCCCAACGACGAAGACATTCAGGGCAAGCAGTTGCGGCTGGCGCAGCAGTTCTTCTTCGTGTCCTGTTCGCTACAGCATATCCTGAAGATTCAGCTCTCCATGAACCGTCCGCTGACCGCGCTGCAGCGCAAGTTTGCCATTCAGATGAACGACACCCATCCTGCGATTGCGGTGGCCGAGCTGATGCGTCTGTTAGTGGATGAACACGCGATGGAGTGGGAGACGGCATGGCGAGTGACCCAGGGCACGCTCTCCTACACCAACCACACGTTGCTGCCGGAGGCGCTGGAGCAGTGGGAGCTGAGTCTGTTTGGAGCGCTGCTGCCGCGTCATCTGGAGATCGTCGATGAGATCAACCGGCGCCATCTTGAGGGTGTGCGTCTGCGCTACTGGGGCGACGAACAGCGCGTGCGGAACCTTTCGCTGATCCATGAAAACGGAGGAAAATATGTGCGCATGGCCCACCTGGCCGCGCTCGGGAGTCATGCGATCAATGGCGTGGCGGACCTGCATACTGAGTTGCTGAAGAAGAACGTGCTGCACGATTTCTACGATCTGTCGCCGGAGAAGTTCAGCAATAAAACCAACGGCGTCACGCCACGGCGCTGGATCGTGCTCAGCAATCCCAGGCTGGCTCATCTGCTAACAGCGCGTGTGGGACCGGGTTGGGTGCACGATCTCGACAAGCTGCATCGTCTTGAATCGATGGTTGACGACCCGGAACTGCTACAGGAGTGGAAGGCGATCAAGCTCCATAACAAGCTGGAGCTGTCGGCCTACATTCAGGAGCGCGTAGGGATCGCGACCGATCCCACATCCATCTTCGATGTTCTGGTAAAGCGCCTGCATGAGTACAAGCGGCAGCATCTACAGATACTGCACATCCTGACGCTTTACAAACGCATACAGCGCAACCCGGAGATGGACCTTGTGCCCAGGACCTTTATCTTCGGTGGCAAGGCCGCGCCGGGATACCACATGGCGAAGCTCATCATCAAGCTGATTCACTCCATCGGCGAGGTGATCAATGCCGATCCGCTGGCGAGGGAAAGGCTGAAGGTGGTCTTCCTGCCGAACTACAACGTCAAGGTCGGCCAGAGGGTCTACCCTGCAGCCGATCTCTCGGAGCAGATTTCGCTGGCCGGTAAAGAAGCCTCGGGGACCGGCAACATGAAGTTCGCGATGAACGGCGCGCTGACCATCGGCACCCTGGACGGCGCCAATGTGGAGATTCGCGAAGAGGTTGGCGAGGAGAACTTCTTCCTCTTCGGCCTTACCGTGGAGCAGGTGCAGCAGCGCAAGGCCGAGGGGTACTTCCCACGGGTGCACTACGACAGGAACGAGAACCTGCGTGAGGTGGTGGATGCGTTGACCAGCGGCGAGTTCTCGCATGGCGACCGCAGCCTCTTCGCGCCCCTCTACAACTCACTCCTCAATAAAGATGAGTATCTGCTGTTGGAGGACTATCAGTCCTACATCGACTGCCAGGACCAAGTCAGTCAAGCATATTGTGACCAGGATGCGTGGACACGCATGTCGATCCTGAACGTCGCACGCATGGGCAAGTTCTCATCGGACCGTTCGATTCGCGACTACTGCGCCGACATATGGAAGACGTGGCCAGTGAAGATTGAGTTGTAGGCGAGGGGAACGGGTGCCGCGCGCCCTGGCGTGGTTGGTTTGAACATTGCTCCTCTGACACATAACGCACATTCGACCTGCCGTATTGACGGAGGTACGTCGGGCCTACTATGCTGCTCTGGCCTCGGAAAGCTCGAGCCAATCCAACAAAAGGTTTGCTCAGAAAGGTCGGCGTTATGACGAAAGCAAGGATCCTCTTTCTATCCACGTTGATTACCCTCATCGCAGCCGTGACATACGGAGTCGTGGCGCAGCAGACCGCCAGTGTGCAGCCGAAGATCGCCAAAGTCACGGTCAATACGCCGGTCACCCTCACCGACAATGGCGATAGTTGGACCATGGACAACGGCATCGTCAAGATGAGCCTTCTCAAGCGCAGCGGCAATCTGACTTCGCTGGTCTATCACGGGGTCGAGGTCTTGACCCGCGGCCAATACTGGGAACAGGTTCCCTCCGGAATCGTCACGGCCCGGGTTACCATCGATCCGGCGACGAACGGCGGCGAACGCGCTGAGGTATCCGTCAAGGGCGTATACAACGGCAACAATACCCCCCCGCCTTTTGCAGGCGGCGCTCCCGCTGCTCCCGGCGCTGCTCCCGGTGCCGGTGGTCGCGGTGCTCGTGGCGGCGGCGCTCCCGGAGCTCTCGGCGCTGCGGCAGTTCCCGGCGCGCCTGGCGCTGCGCGGCCCGTAGCAGCCGGCGCACCTCGCGGCAGCGTAGGCCTGGACATCGAGACCCGTTTCACACTGGAACGCGGCACCAGCGGTTTCTACACCTACGCTGAGTACACCCATAAGGCCTCCTACCCGGCCGCGGGCGAGGGCGAAAGCCGCTTCATACTAGAGTCGATGAACCGCACATTCGACTGGCTCTCAGTCGATAAGGACCGCAACATGCTCATGAGCAGCGCGATGGGCGGCCCCGGTGGTCGCGGCATCACTATTCACGCCAAGGAGCAGAGCATATACACAGGGGGTATCTATAAGAACTCCGTCGAGCACAAGTACACCTACAACGCCCTGATGTACAAACTCCAGGCGTGGGGCTGGTCCAGCTCCAAGGACCACATCGGCGTCTACTTCATCAACCCATCGAACGAGTACATCGGCGGCGGCCCGGAGAAGCTGGATCTGATCGACCACCTGACCGGAACCCTGCTCGACTACTGGACCTCCGGCCACTACGGAGGCGGCGCGGGCAACCACATTCCCACCGGTGAAGATTGGACGCACGTCGTTGGTCCCATCTTTGTTTATTTTAACTCGCTCGACAATCCCAAGACCGCCTCGCAGGCCGACCTCGACAAATTCACCGCCAGCTACGGCAGCGGTATGCCTGCCGTCCCCACGGCCTGGCACGACAACGCCCTCGCGCTGTGGGATGATGCAGTTGCAAAATCCAAAGAGGTCAAGGCTGCATGGCCGTATAGCTGGGTCGAAGGCATGGACTATGCACATAAGGCAGAGCGCGGCACGGTCACAGGGCAACTTGTCCTCGAGGACCCGCAAGCCGCTTCCAAGCTCCTGCCTGGCCTGACCATAGGTCTCACGCACCCAAACTACCAGGGGGCTGGAGCCGGCTTCCAAACGCGCGCAGGAAACGGCAATGTTGTCACTTGGCCGCATGACGGGGACTATTACCAGTTCTGGGTCGACGGCTCGGCGGATGGCAGATTCACGATTCCCAATGTCCTCCCCGGCACCTACGTCCTGCGCGCCTTTGCCAACGGTGTGCTCGGAGAATACGATCGGACCGCGAAGGTTACTGTGGAAGCGGGTAAGACCCTGAACCTGGGCAAACTCGACTGGCAGCCCGTCCGCTATGGCAAGCAAATATGGGAGATAGGGTATCCAGATCGTACCTCAGACAAGTTCTTCAAGGGTGACGCCGCAAACTACTGGTTGTGGGGCTGGGGACTTCGCTACAGCGGACTCTTCCCCAACGACATCACCTACACCATCGGCAAGAGCAATCCAGCCAAGGACTGGTTCTTCCAGGAGGTTCCTCACTCCACCACTACCGCCTGGCTGAATCCCGCCGCCAAGGACCCATACAACCAGCGCTTTGGCTGGGTGGCTATCCCTGCCAGCACGGATGACCCGTGGCCGCAGTGGGGCAAGGGCCGGGCTACCACGTGGACGGTCAAGTTCAACATACCCAAGACTTCGCAAGGCACGGCCATCCTGCGTATCGCGCTGGCTGGAGCAGACGGCGGAAATGGCACCACACCCAGTGCAGCCGGCAGCCTAAACATCGGCGTCAACGGAAAAGATGTCGGCAGCATCCACCCCGTCGCTACCAATGCTCTGCGTTACAACACCGACAAGGGCGTGTGGAACCAATACATCCAGAAGTTTGACGCCTCGCTGCTGAAGCCGGGCGAGAATGAGATGACGTTCACAGTTCCTGCCGGTGACGTCACCACGGGTGTCGTGTGGGATTACCTCCGTCTCGAACTGAACGATGGAAGTAAGACCTATCCAACTCCGCCAGACAATCAAAGGCCTGACCTTCCGACTCTCGAGTAGGCTAGACCACTCCACCTTTCCTCAAGCCCACGCCAAGGTGATGACCGTGGCAACTGTGGTGGCTGGCCTGTTGCCTATGCTGTGGTGCATCCTAGAGTGCCTGGACAATCTGGCTCCATCCATGCCCATGCAAGCGCGAGAGTGCGATATATCGGCCCTCGCTGTGGGAATGATTCTTCAGCAGGATCTTAGTAACAGCGTCGGGTTGTTGTTCGTGCCAAAGGGGCACGAACTGACCTATCACTGGATAGAGCGGCTTAACGGCCTCTCGAAGCCCGGAGTAATTGGAAGAAGAGTGAAAGTCTGGATGCCTGAAGTTAGCGTCGATTGATCCTGGTTTGCCCGATCATTTGTACCAGTTTGAGTGTTAGTGCAGCTATCCCTGAGCTCAGAAACTCTGCTCGATATGCACTAGATGAGGAAGTATCCGAGTTGCGCGTTTGAGTTCACGGCAGCACGAAATTGCACCATCTGCGGCTTTAAATGCGGGATTGCTCCAACAATACCCCCGGTAGAGTACAATTCAGCGAATCGGCGCATAAGAAGATTTCGATTCAAGGCTCCGCAAGAATGTCTGAGCAGAAACCAGTCCGGTGTGCAGTCGTCCCAATCGTGATCCTGCTGTTGGTACTGGGGATGACGTTTGGAATGGTGTGGCATCATCACGCCGCTTCCGCTGCCGCTGCTTGCCCGATATGCCATATGGTCATCACTCCATTGGCGACAGGCATTCACGCATGGTGGGTCCCGGTTCCCGCAGGCACTGCTCCTGAAGACCTTTACAGGGAATCCATCGCCCGCTCAGTTTCACGCCTTCCCGCGCGAGCGCCTCCCGCATAGCTGTTGCTTTCCTTCCGTGCCTCTGCGGCACGTTCAATCATGTATGTCTGTCATGAAGGAGGCTGATTGCCTATGCAATTGCAACGTCTGTGTATTACTGTCTTGCTGGGTCCCGTGCTTTTCCTTAAAGGCGCCGGCGCTCAATCTCCCCCTGGTCCAAGCCAGTCGCCGCCCCCTCCTCAAGCACAAACGCTTGCCCAGAAGCCAGGCGCGGCGACGATTACGCTGGATGAAGCGATTCAGATGGCGCTGCAGCACAATCATACTTTGTTGGCTGCGCGAACCATGATTCAGCAGGACCAGGCGGAAGAGACAACGGCGAATCTCCGCCCTAACCCGGTGCTTTTGGGTGACTCGCAGTTCTTGCCGGTCTTCCAGCCAAGTCAATTCAGCTCCGATTACCTCGACAATCTTGCACAGTTCGATCTAGGTGTCAGCTATCTGTTTGAGCGCGGAGAAAAGAGACAACACCGCTTACAGGCAGCCAAAGATGTGACCGCCGTCTCACGCTCCCAGGTGACGGACAATGAACGCAGTCTCAGTTTCAACGTAGCAACTTTATTCATCAATGTGGAACTCGCCGAATCCACCCTGGAGCTGGCAAACCAGGATCTCAAGAGCTTTCAGGACTCGGTGGACATAAGCGAAGCGCGTTACAAAGCAGGCGACACAGGCGAGGACGACCTGCTGAAGATGAAGCTGCAACTGCTTCAGTTCCAAATGGACGTGTCGGCAGCAGAGCTCGCCCGGGTGCAAGGATTGTCTGACCTGCGGCAACTGCTGGGATATGAATCGGTAGGCCCAGACTATGACGTGACCGGGGCGTTCGACTATCAGGCAGTGAAAGGCAATCTGGATGATTTTCAAGCTAGAGCACTAGCAAACAGGCCAGACTTGCAGGCGGCCAGGCTGGGAATCAACGCCGCAAACAGCCAGCTTGCGCTGCAGAAATCCATTGCCAAAAGAGATATTACAGGGCAAGCAAGCTATACCCACCTGGGCTACACCAACGACATCTCGCTCTTCGGGCAAATCGAACTGCCGATCTTCGACCGCAATCAGGGCGAGATTGCACGTGCAGGCTTTGCCGTCACACAGGCACAGGAGCAAGAGAGGTTCGCCAGCGGACAGGTGCTGACGGATGTGAGAGACGCGTTTGAGGGTCTGCGCGCCAATGACCAGATAGTCTCCCTCTATCGATCCGGATACCTGGATACGGCGCAGCAGTCCCTCGATATCACCGAGTACGCGTACAAACACGGGGCCGCGAGCCTGCTTGATTTTCTCGATGCAGAACGCAGCGATCGGGCCACACAACTCGGCTACCGCCAGGCTCTGGCAGCGTACCTGCTGGCGCTGGAACAGCTTCGAGAAGCTGTAGGAACCAGGAGCTTACCATGAACATTCAACGAATTACTCCCCGCACCTGCAGAATTCAGAGTGCGATGGCCCTCACACTGGTGCTGATGCTAACAGCCTGCCGCTCCAATGATCGCGATCAGGCGAGCCAGATGACATCTTTCTCCACAAATGCCACCAAGTCTGCGACTCCTGAGCTCTTCACCATTCCGCAAGACCAGATGTCGCATGTGCAAGTCGTCACGATTGCGCCATCCACGTTGAAGCGTACGCTTCGGCTTACCGGTGCCGTGGCTTACAACGCATTCACCACCACGCCGGTGATTACTCAAGTTGGTGGTCCTGTCAGCAGAATTCTGGTCGTGCCCGGGCAGCATGTCAAGACAGGCGAACCCATGCTCGACGTGAGCAGCCCCGACTACTCGCAGCTTCTGGACTCCTACTTAAAGGCGGCGGATGCCTCCCGCCTGGCGGAGAAATTCTTCGTCCGCGCGCAGGACCTGTTTCAACATCATGCCATCGCCGAACGAGATCTTGAGCAGGCTGAGTCTGACAAGACCCAGGCACAGGCAGATCTGAATGCGGCGGAGCAGGGCATGAAAATACTTGGGATCAAGAATCCCG
>DATKGA010000065.1:0-2495 GCA_035510935.1 Acidobacteriaceae bacterium | reverse complement strand
GGGAGGGGACCTGAGTTGGAGGTGGGTTGGGGGCGCCTCGCGGTCGCCCTCACGACGCACAAGATTCACGGCTTGTCGCGCAACGACTTTGTGATGGCGTCGAAGATCGATGCCTTGTGATCTGGCGACGCGAGGGCTAGCAGCCCGTCCGAGTAACCCAACGCCGCTGCATCCACCTCGTATCGCCGATGTCGGTGTTGGCTTGTCCGATTCTCGTGGGAATCTTCCCGAGGGTTGTGCGCGCCGTGTCCGCCACTTTGCGGTAGAGTGCAGGGGAAATGACGCGATAGCCCACCTTCCCGCCCGCACTCGCCACGGATCACCGTGGCGGCCGTGCTCGAGCAGGAGGTGGTGTCCGTCAGTGATCCACCAACGTCGTGGAATGCTCAGCGCGACCGCAAGCCGTGATCCTCCATCGCCAACCGGAGAGAACCATGGCCTTCCCAGAGTCAACCCTGCCCCGCGGAGAGGGTGACAGTGCGCACGCTCGCCTACACGGACGCGTCACTGTGCCTCCGACGCTATTCATGATCTGCGGGCTGCCGGGGACGGGGAAGACGACCGTTTCCAAGCGTCTGGAGAAGCAGCGACGCGCTCTGCGCCTCTGTCCTGACGAATGGATCTCCGCGATGTTGCCTACCCCGTCGCAACGGTCGGAAATGGACCGGCTCCGAGATCCGGTGGAAGCCATGCAGTGGGACGTTGCCATGCGCGTTCTGGAGCTCGGCATCGACGCTATCCTCGAATGGGGCTTTTGGTCGCGCGCGGAAAGAGTCCGGCTTGCGGCAATGGCGCGCCAGCGGGGCTTCCGAGTCGAAGTGCGCAGTCTCGCGGTCCCTTTCGAGGAGCTGTGGTCTCGGATCGAGGCACGTAATACGGCTTTGCCACCGGGCACGTTCCGCGTCGAAAGGGCCGACCTCGAGCTGTGGTGGAGCGATTACGAGCCCCCCGCTCCCGACGAACTGCTGCCGCGGGCACACGCCCCCGAGCGCAGCGTTGCCGCGTCGCCGCCGACCGCCTACCTCACCTGCGGCCTCCCGGGTTCCGGCAAGACGACACTGGCCAGGCGATTGGAATCTGAACGCCGCGCGGTGCGCCTGACCGGCGACGAGTGGTTGCACCGCTTCTATCCGAACCTCTCCGTCGATGCGTCCTTCAGCCTGCGCTGGCCGGTGCATGAAATCCAATGGGAGATCGCGACCCGCCTGCTCGCACTGCGATGCAACGTGGTCGTCGACTGGGGGATATGGGCGCGCGAGGAGCGCGACCGCTTCCGCACCGAGGCGCGTGCGCTGGGGGCCCGGGTGGTTCTGTGCCTGCTCGATCCACCCTTGGACGAACTTGAGCAGCGGCTGGAACAACGCAACGCCACCCGCCCGGCGGGGACGTTCCACATCAGCCGGGAGCTGCTCGAGAGCTCGTGCAATGGGTTCCAGCGACCACAAGCGGAGGAACTCGGCCTGTTCGATCCCCTGTAGCTAGCAGTCCGTCCGAGTCACCGGTCCCCAAAGGCGATTTGAATGTGAGTCAATGGCGGAATGCCCAAAACCTTCCGCCCATACGACCCGGATCAAATGCTGTTGCTGCCCCAGTCTGTCCAGGACTGGGTGCCAGCTGGCGACATGGCCCACTTCATCGGCGAGGTGGTTGACGTTTTCGATCTCTCGGCGATCGAGAATGCGTACGAAGGTGATCTGAGGGGGTACCCGCCATACCATCCCCGGATGATGACCAAGCTGTGGATGTATGCCTACGCGGTGGGGACCACGAGTTCGCGAAAGGTGGCACGGCTGGCGCAGCGCGACGTGGGGTTCATGATGTTGGCCGCGGGGAACAAGCCGGACCACAGAACGCTGAGCGATTTCCGCCTGCGTCATCTGCAGGCACTGCGGAGCCTGTTCATGCAGGTTTTGCGGTTGTGCCAAAAAAAAGACCTACTCCAAGGCAAGCACGTTGCCATTGACGGCACCAAGGTGAAGGCGAATGCCAGCAAACATTCGGCAATGAGTTACGGACGGATGAAGCAAGAGGAGCAGCACATCACCAAGGAAATCGATGACTGGTTCGATGAAACGGATCGTGTCGATGCGGACGAGGACGGCCGGTACGGCAGGGACAAAAGCGGCGACGAACTTCCCGAGGAATTGCAGACCGCCGAGGGCAGAAGAAAGGCCATACACGAGGCTATGGAAGAGTTGGAGCGTGAGGCAAAAGAGGCTGGCAAGGCCGAGCCCGATGACAAGGCGCAGCGCAATTTCACCGATCCAGAATCCAGGATCATGCGTGGTGGCGATGGATCATTCATCCAGGGCTATAACGCGCAGGCAGCAGTAGACGCCAAGAAACAGATCATCGTGGCCACCGACCTCACGCCGATGGCGTCCGACGCGCCACAGCTCATCCCCATGGTTGATCGGGTGCGAAAGAATCTTGGGCGCAACCCTGATGAGATTTCTGCCGACGCCGGATACTGTTCTGAAGCAAATCTTGCAAAG
>DATKGA010000064.1:0-12727 GCA_035510935.1 Acidobacteriaceae bacterium | reverse complement strand
AGTTCGGCGTGCTGGAAGAAGCGAAGAACTTTGCCATTGGCCAACGATCCGTGCCATGGCTGGACATCAACCGCGACAACCTCTCTGGCCGGTTGGTCGCTCTGCCCACGCGCGAGGATGTCAACCTGCCGGTCAACGAGCAGCTTATTGTCGAACTGTATTCGAAGTAAGGATTGCCGGAGTGTAGCGGTGGAAGCAGATTCCTCCGCTGTGCTGCGGAATGAAAAAAACGAATAAAGCAGTTTCACACACAACTCAGCCCGTAACAGAATCACCCGCCAGTCCGCAGAATGCATCGCGGCTAGGACGGAAAAGGAGAAATACCCATGCTTTGGAGAGGTTTTCAGAAACCCAAGCGTCTTGCCGTCGATACCGATACACTCACCGAAAAGTACGGAAAGTTTTCCGCGCAGCCTTTTGAGCGCGGATTTGGCACCACGATCGGCAATGCGCTTCGCCGCACTTTGCTCTCGTCGATCGAGGGAGCTGCCGTCACTGCAGTGCGCATTGAAGGCGTGTTGCACGAGTTCCAATCCATCAGCGGCGTAGTCGAGGACGCGACCGACATCATCCTCAACCTGAAGCAGATTCCATTCAAGCTGGCAGGCGAAGGCCCCAAGGCGCTGTACCTGCGCGCCGATGCGGCCGGAGTGATTACCTCGGGCATGATCGAGGCTGACGGCGACGTTGAGATTCTCGACAAAGACATGTACATCTGCACCGTCAGCGAAGGCGGAAAGATCGACATGGAGATGCGCCTGAAGCGTGGGCGAGGATACATCTCCGCCGACAAGAACTTTGATGCCGATCTGGGGCTCGGGTTCATTCCGGTCGACAGTGTTCACTCTCCGGTACGCAAGGTCAACTACCTGGTGGAGGCTGCGCGCCTCGGCCAGATCACCGACTACGACAAGTTGACGATTGAAATATGGACCAACGGCAGCGTATTTCCCGCCGATGCACTGGGACTTTCCGCAAAGCTGCTCAAGGACCACATGAGCATCTTCATCAACTTTGAAGAGGAGATGGAAACCGGGCACGATATGCTGGACGGCCCTGAGCTGCACAACGAGAACCTTAACCGCTCAGTGGAAGAGCTGGAGCTCTCGGTGCGCAGTTACAACTGCCTGAAGAATGCGAATATCGCCACCATCGGCGAACTCATACAGAAGACCGAAGCCGAGATGCTGAAGACCAAGAACTTCGGACGCAAGAGCCTGAACGAGATCAAGGAGATCCTCGCGCAGATGGGGCTCTCGCTGGGTATGAAGATCGACGAT
This sequence comes from Acidobacteriaceae bacterium, assembly GCA_035510935.1. Lineage (GTDB taxonomy): Bacteria > Acidobacteriota > Terriglobia > Terriglobales > Acidobacteriaceae > Edaphobacter. Next base: position 11,447 of record DATKGA010000064.1, on the reverse strand, counting down.
CAGGGAAACCCGCAGCCCGGCCCCACGTCGGTGCTGCCCGCTGCAACTCTGGCTGCCAGCTTCGGCGACTTTGACGATGACGAGGATGATGAAGACGAAGACCTCGACCTGGCAGGCGAGCCTGAGAACTTCTAGGTGGGCTGTGGATAGGATTCAAACGATCCTACCTACAAGCGACTTGAGATCAACGAAGGAACTATAAAGTCATTCGCAGATAACCCTCTCTTGTCTGGTCTTTCAGGATGCACATAGGACGGGCCCATAATCGGATCACCGGTATGGGCCCGTCCTGTTGTGTTACAGGGCAGGGGCCGCTGCCGTGGATGCAGGTGCTGCCGGAAGCGCGGCCACTGGGGTAGCGGCCGGTGTAGCCGGTGCCGCTGCCGGTGTTACACGCAGGGCCATGCGCGGGAAGGAGAAGTTGCCTCCCGCATCATCGATAACATTAACCTGACAGACATAGGTTCCCGGCTTCAAGCTGTTGAGTGGGATGTCGAACTGAAAGGCCACGGCGTCGCGTTCAGGGATGTTGATGGAGGTTGCCTCTACCATCGGCGTCTCGAAGACTTTGACCCCGCCGAGCAGGAACTCGATGCTGGTAAGCACATGGACGGGTGCTTCTTCCTTCTTCGTCAGTCCTGGAACCTGGGCCTGGGTCGCGGCAGCCGTTTGGGTTGCGTCCTTTTCCTTGGCAGGGCTGTAGACCTCATAGAGGAAGAAGAGGTGCTGGTCCTGACGGAAGACGTGGGAGACGTTGGGAACCCACTCCTGTCCGTCGCGCACCAGTGGGTCAATCGTCTTCTTGACTGTGTTGGGAGTGCGCTGGCTGGACATGACGACCGAGCTGAGCTTGAGCGGTGTCTTCTTCATGTCGGGGACCTGGATATCGGTCTCGAAGCTACCCATGTTCCCGGACTGGTTCTCTCGCACGACAAACTTGATGTGGTACTTGCCGGGAGCGAGCGTCCAGCCGGTGGAGTACTGCACGTTCTTTTTCTGCAGTTGCATGTTAGCGTCGACGGCGATGGGCACGCTTTGGCGTACCTGGCCAACCAGGAGGTTCTGTGCGTCCTTGACCTGGCCGAGAATATCGATGGTGGCCTTGTCCTTGTCCTTGACTGTTACGGCGTTAATCTGCGAGCCGGGGATGACCAGTGATACGGGGATGTAGAATTTGCCGTCCTCCAGGCGGAAGTAAAGAGCCTGCATATAGAGAGAGACATCCGTCGCGGGAGTTTCACTGCGCATCTGTTCGGTAAGCGCGAGTTCTCGGTCCTCCGTCTTGGCGTGCTGGAAGTCAGCCGGGGCGTAGTAGCCGGGCCTGTACTCTAGCTTGGCTTCCGGATGGCCCGCTAGAGTAATGGTAAGGTGTCGATAGCTTCCATCGCGCGCGGCGTTGGTGGAGCTGTATCCGATGATGTAGTAGGCCTCGGTGTCGTGTTGTACCGCCTGGAAGGCCGGCGCAAAGTCGTTATCGTCGACAAAGAGCTTGCCGCCGGTATCACTGGCAAGCGTGCCCAGCGTCTCCTGCGAACTGAAGTTGGAGTTCAACTGGCCCTGCATGGATGCCCCACTGTAGGCGCTGGTGCCGCGTTTGCTGCCCTGTGAGGCATCGCCAACGGGGTTGAGGGCCTGTAGGCCGCGCGTGTCCACGGCGTACATGGCGGTGTCCGCCTTGACGCACTCGTTGGTGGCGGCGCGGATGCTTGCCTGGTTCTCGATGCCCTGCCGGGAGAGTCCGCCGGAGAAGTACAACATGCTCTTCTTCTGCTCCACCTTCTCGATGGACTTGCAGATGGTGCGGATGGCGAGCAACTGGCGGTCGGTGTTGAGGGAATTAAACTCGCTGTCGTCTGCGACGAAGCTGGAGGAGTCGTCGGATGTGGAGTCTGTACCACCGCCTTCGCTACCCAGGTCGAAGCCGGATCCTTCGCTTCCGTCGTACTTACTAACGGCGGCCAGTAACGCGCCCTTGTCGTTGGTAAAGTCCTGGTCCATGCTGAGGCTGGAGACCAGGCTAACCGACGCCGCCAGGTCCGCCGGTGCCATCTTCGTATTGATGTAGTCTTTGGCTGCGTCGACAGCGCGCGTCACGTCTTCCGGCTGCATGCTGCTGAGGTCAAAGAACATGACGATCAAACGGCGATCCTTTAGCTCATCCGGTTTTGCGGCGAAGTTGTTGTTAACCAGGTCGGCGACGGTCTTCTTCTCAGGAGCAGTGATCAGGGTGGTTGTGCTGCCGGAGACGGTAGTCGCCTCGGCCAGGGTGACAGCCTCATCGACGTTCTGGTAGTCGAAGGTCCTGATTTGCTGCGGTTTCTTGTCTTCGACGATGGTAAAGTCCTCCTTCTTGAGGCCCTTGATGAGCTCGCCGGTCTTTTTGTCGCGCACCACGACGTTGGTCAGCACACGATCGACATTCGCGTGAAGCGTAGTAGTTTTCGCGTTGGAGGCCTGCGCACCTGCCGTCAACGGCACTCCCGCCGGCGAAAACACCATCCCTGCTGCCAAAACCGCTGCTATCACTCGTCGCATCGCTGTCTCCTTCGTTGCTACTCTGTACTCCACTGAGGGCCCGAATCATGGCCTTCGCCAAGATCCGGATTCCCTCAGGGGCTAAAGCCCCATTTGTATTCGACTCTTGTGGCGCGGCTGAAGTCGCGCCTTTCAAAACGACGATCCGTTCAGAGCTTCTCTAACTGATAACTTACACCCATACTAGAACCTGTAATATGCCGAGTATGTAAACGACCTCATGCCTGTGGCTCCGGTGACTTGTCCGAAGGTCTGTGAGCTGATCGACGTGCTAACGCCGCTATACTGCACGGTATTCAAAGCATTGTTTGCATTGATGCGCGCCTCGAAGCTGCGCGTGCCGCCGAATGTAACAGTGCGCGAGAGCGAGCCGCTGATGGATACAGTGCCGGGAAGCTGGATGCTGTTGCGCGAGGCGTCGCCGTAGGTGCCGGGCTGTAGACAATACGGCGCGCCGACGGGGTTGGGGTTTGCAGTGGTTGGCGTCGGGCATGCCCCGACAAAGGCTGCTGCGTTGAACCACGAGAGGCGTGAACCAGCGCCCTTGATCGACTGCGTAAAGTCCCGGTTGGGACGAAGCGAGTTACCCGATCCGGCTGCGATCTCTGCGGGAGTCCCAGAGAAAGTCGGAGTTGCGAAGGCGCCCGTGGCAAAGGTGTAGTTGCCGGAGATGGAGTAACCGTCGAGGACCTTGGCGAAGAAGCCGCCCTTGTTGAGGAAGGCGCGATTGGGACCGAAGGGTGGTTCGATGACAAAGTTGCCGCTGAGGGATTGACGCCGGTCAAAGCTGGAGTTGCTCTCCTCCGCGCCGAGGTTCTGGTCGTCCTGCGCAATGGAGTTGCCACTGCCGCCTACCGAGGAGGCATCGTCGATGGAGTGCGAGTAGGTGTAGGTGCCCTGTAGCGAGACGCCCTTGTGCATGCGTTCTCGCAGGTTGACCGCGAGTGCGTTGGAGCGCTGGTAGCCGAGGGAGTCCTCATAAGTAAACTGCCCCGATGTGGGGTTCAGAATCCCTGCCGCATTCCGGTTGGGAGCACGCACGATGTCCTGATTGGTTGCGAAGGCCCCGGTGTAGTCGATGTTGAGCACGGTACCCTGAGGCAAGGTGCGCTGAATTCCGAGGTTCCATACCTGTACCATTCCGAGACGGTAGTTGGGGTTGACGCCAAAGTTGCTCTGTGTGGTCTGGGTGGAGCAGTTGAAACCGGTGGTGTTTTGATACTGCGTATTCCATGACATGTTCGCCGTGGTGCAGGTGGTGGGGCTGCCAGCCGTGGTAAGAGTATTGGTCTGGGTGATGGCGAAGGGCTGTTGGAAGGACATGTTGGAGGCGAAGCGAGAGTACGCCCCGGTGTTGTAGTTGATGCCGTACCCTGATCGCACCACCGTCTGCTTGGTCCACTTGAACTTTGGCTGCCATGCAATGGCAATGCGTGGGGAGTACAAGGACCTGTCCGGATTGACCAGAGAAGGCGGAGTTCCGAATTGGCTGGGAGTCAAGCTAGAGCATCCCGTGGCAGAGGTGGCGCAGACGTTCTGGATCTGCAGGCCTGTGCCGCTGCCGGACAGGGCCAGGTTGACCATATGGTTGTACTTCTCGGTGTAGGGCGAGAAGTACTCCCAGCGCAAGCCGTAGGCGATGGTGAACCCATTCTTCACGCGATAGTCGTCCTGCACGTACCAGTCATAGGAGTTGCCGCGCAGGTATATCTTGCTCAGCCCGGCCGTGATCTTCGTCTGCTGCGGCTGGCCGAGAAGGAAGTCGGCAAAGGAAGATCCGTTCAAGCAGTTGGGGTTGGGATTCGTAGCACTGATCGGATTACGGTTTGTCACACAGCTTGGCGGGCTCGGGTCCTCGGTCACGAAGCCGGAGAAGGTGAAGGAGCCGAGGGCCCCGCCGGAACCGATGGTGTCCGCGTGGATGCGATGGAAGTCGAGACCGGCACGGAAGTTGTGCTTCTTGTGGCTCCAGCTCACAAAGTCTGTGAAGGAGATGGTCTGGTTGATCGCATCACTGGGAGTTGAATCGCCCAGCCCAGATAAACCCGTTGCTCCGGTCATGCTGATCGAAGGGACGCCGAAGTAGAAGGGGTTGCTATAGATGACCGGGTTGCCGACGTAGAGGCCCGCCGTTACCGCGGGATTCACGGGGCCGTTGGTGAAGAAGTTGTATGCATTGTTGCGTGAGCGGTTCCAGGTGAGCGTAGCGGTGCTGTTGATGCGTCCGTAGCCCACGGTGTAGGAGCTGGCGAAGTTATATCCATTGGAGACCGTAGTACCGCCGAGCTGCGGCGAGAAGCTGGAACTTGCACCTGCCGAATGCGAGTAGGTGAAGTTTTCAGCAATGCTCTGACGTAGGACTTTCGGCGCGTTGCGGTTCTGTCCTCCACCGCCGCGTCCGCCTCCACCGCCTCCACGTCCGCCTCCGCCGCCACGTCCTCCGCGCGTTGGGGCCGTGCCAAAGCTACGGTTGTACCGGCCCGAGATCTGCGAGGAGTGCGAGCTGCCGGGAACGTTGATCTCATAGTTCTGATACAAGGAGTTTGGAGTGATATTGGGCAGCGGGTAGTAGTTCAGTATAGCCACCGCGGCAGCGTTCATCTCCGTTAGGGGGATACACATCGTTGGGGCGAGATCGCCTCCAATACTCTGAATACGGGGATCGCAGTTACTGTTGCCGTAGGGCAGGCCTGTATTCGGGTCATAGACCGGGATGCCATAGGTTGGCTGGGCCTGATAGGCAGGCGTGAGGTCGCCGTAGCGCTGCGCCAGCGTGGGCACCATGTCCGTTGGGGAGGAGGGCGACGTATTGCGTGTCTCCTGCACGCTGAGGAAGACGAACTGTTTTGGGTTGGGAGCCAGCCAGCCGGTGATGTAGGGTGTGCCTGTGACGCTGGCAATAAGAGTGTTGCGGTCCGACGCCGGCTTCGCAATGGGCGTTCCTGTGAAGATACGCTGGGTTGCATTGAGATCGCTATCCGAACCGGTATAGGTAACGGTGCCATGCCAGGCATTGGGGTTCTGTCCTCGGAAGCCACCGAAGCCTCCACCGAATCCGCCACCACCGCCGCGTCCGCCGCCGCCACCGAATCCGCCGCCGCCACCACCACCACCACCGCGTCCGCCACCGCCGCCGCCACCAACTCCGCCGCCGCCTCCACCGCCTCCACCGAATCCGCCGCCGTCGGGTCCACCACCACCGGGTCCGCCGCCGCCGGGTCCGCCTGGGCCGGCAGGGAAGGTACCGGTCTGCATCACTCCGCTAAGCGTGCCGGCGATGTCGCCATTGTTAAATCCATTGCGCTGCATGTCTCCAATGCGGTTCTGTAGATCATCCTGGCTGAAGGTCGCCAGGCCATTGATCTGGCCCTGTTGTCCGGTCACCGCGATGGAATCATTGGCTGCTGCCGATGAACTATCGCCCCCTGCTTCACCCAGCGAAGGCAGTAGAGTGTCTGTGTTCGCTGCGTTGGCGCTTGCGTCCGTGGAATCCTGCCCGGCGCTGTTCTGTAAATTCACTACCTGCGTGCCACGTCCCACCCTGGCAACCCTGCCCACAGTTGCAGCGGGGCTGGCCGGGACCGTGGCGGCTTGTCCTGCGGCTGCGGTCGTTTGGCCCGGGATTGCAGCGGCTTGTCCTGCGGCTGCACCGGTGGGCGTTGCGGCCACCTGCACAGGCTGTGGGGTGACCCGCGAGGCGAGATCCACCTTGAACGCAATGGTCTGTATCTCTAGTCCGCCATTCTGGCCGGTGTCGCTCACCACCACCTCCTGGGTCACGGGGGCAAACCCGGTCAGGTCGGTGGTGACGACGTAGCGAGCATTGGTCGGCACCGCCAGATGGAATGTTCCGTCGATTTCTGTCGTGGTCGAGTACTTTTTGCCGGTCACCGAGTTCGTGGCAGTCACCCCGACGCCCGGGAGGGGAACTCCGCTGGCGTTCACCGTGCCCTTGATGTTTCCACCCTCCGGCATAAAGGCTACAGCCTGTGCCGATGCTGTAGCATCCGGTGCTGGCGCAGCTGCGGCTGACGGAGTTGCTGGTGCCTGAGCGACTGGAGTAGCTGGAGCTTGCGCCACCGTTGGCGCAGCAGTCTGCGCCAGGGCCTTCAAGCCAAAATAACTAGTGCCGGCCAGGATCGCCGCACCCAATGCCACCACCACTAACCGTTTCATTGCATTCATCTGTTGCACAAAACACGCTCCCATATCAGAACCAAAAGGATAAGCAACCTACTGCGAACCATCGGCTATCAGCATCCTTGCCGGAGAGTCTCCTTGCCATGGGAAACAGGCTCCAGTAACCATTCAAGACAAAGCAATCGTCCTATTTAGCACATCAAACCTTACCATGTTCCCTATCGCGTCCGAGCACCTTGCTGTGGTTCAAAGGAATACGCAGCATTAGCTGCCTGCTTATGTGCCATGCGGTTTCATGTGCCTCCCGCCACGTCTTGCTCAGATACACCCAACTTCATCACTGTGAATGCACCGCTCTTCAAAGCGCCAGTCCCCATCACCGAATCTCCCACCTTAATATTGTTGAGGGCGATGCTCTCCGGGACCGCTGTAGAGCCTGCTTGAGCGCCGCCTCCCTGTCTGCCGCCGCCCACTCCTCGATTAGCGGCCATCGATCCGCCCATTCCACCGTTCATTCCAAGGCTTAATGCGCCGGCAGCTACGGTGTCCGCTTCAACGCCGCGCGTACCTCTCTGGATCGATGTTCCGTCATCCACTGCGATCACCTGGCTTACGTTGTCGGAGCGCAATACGGTGAGTTTGTGATTGTCTGCATCGATGGCACTGACCCGTCCGATGATGTAGGTCTTGCCCATGTTTTCCATGGCCTTCGCCAGCATAGCCATGTCGACGTCGTTCACCACCATAGCCTGAACAGTTTTCTTTACCGCATCCAGCGTCCCTCTGGCGGCCACAATGTCTCCGGGCGTCACATCGCTCAGTTTGATTGCCTGCCCGCTTTTCATGACGCGAGAATTTCCCGTGATGATGACGTCATAGGAATCTCCCGATCCGGTCTGGAGGGTCAACTTATCAGATGTCACCGCTGTTACAGAACCCTGAACCTGTTGGCTCATCTGGCCCATCGGAACGCCGCCACCACCGCTGCGTCCTCCCTGGTCTCCCATCTGGCCACCACCGCCGCCACGCTGGGCCAGGATGAGTGAGCCTGAAGTCAGCAGGAAACACGCTGCCACCATCATGCTCATCCGGGGAAAATATCTCACTGCTCGTCCTTCTGCCGCAACTCAAGTTTGGCTATAATCTATAGATACAGACGGCACCGCGCTCTGAAAGGACGCGACCGCGGCTGAATAATTTTCCAACTTGAGGGCGGTCGGCGATCGAAGCATGGGTTCCCTCTACACGGACGGTATCTTCCCTGCTTTCGTCAACTTGCAATACGATTGCGACATATAAGATTGCGCAGGAAACGTTTCAGATCAACTGCTCATCGAATAGATATGTTCAACTCAATCACAATTGAACTGAACCGTTGGGTTGCGGCTTTGGATTGGGGGCTGTATCCAGTGCTGAACCGGAGATCTCTATGTACGGGGCTGGACGCCTGCCAGTGCAATACTCGACCAAGGTAACTAAGAACATCGTCCACGAGTAACCTGCTCCAAGGGCCTGGAAGCATAATGGTTTGATTACCATTTATTGCTTTATAAGTTGAAAGAGATTCCATATATTAAGTCAATTGGGGACCGATACGTTCCCCTTTACTGACGATGACCGATTTCGGATTATGAAGCGAATTGGCACAGCTACCGGAGAAGATGAGCGGTAGCCGCCAGAGAACAATGAGGCCTTCTAGTTGACCACTGATTGTTGCATTTGGCTTCAAAGAGTTCCCCAGGAGCCCCACCATGAAAATTAGGACAGTTGTAGTTGGACTGGCCCTCTCCCTAGTCTGTCTAGTGCCTCGGGCAAGCTTTGCCGACACTCTGGAGTTGACCGGAACAGGCGGCCAACAGGTTGATGGTGTAAACATCTACCCCTACTATATGACGGTGACAGGCCCGGGCGGTTCCGATACGCTCGTCGGGATGTCTTGCCTGAACTTTAATCGCGAAATCAGTGTTGGGCAGACCTGGAATGTGAACGTATACAGTGTCTCGAGCATCGCTCCCAGTGCAACCATCGACAGTGAGTCAGGGGTCGACATTCTTGCCGACGCATACCTTTATAACCAGTACGCCGCAGCGGCTGGCAATGCCCAACTGACCTCCGACATTCAGTTCGCTATATGGGACATCATGGATCCTTCCGGCGTCTCCGGCGAGAGCGGCTTTGACTCCAATGCGCAGTCTCTTGCCAATGCGGCCCTGAGCGTAGCTAACAGCTCCAACCTGAACACCAGCCAATTCAAGAATGACTATTTGTTTGTCCCCAGCGGCAGCTATTCCAGCGGCGAGCCTCAGGACTTCATGGCAAGCCCGCTTCCTTCCGCCATCACCCCTGAGCCAACCGGACTGCTCCTTCTGGGAACTGGAATGCTTGGTTCGTCCCTGTTCTTCCTAAGCAGCAGGCCGAGGGTAAAGGCGTACGCGTAACTTGATAAGACAAGACTCAACAGTGAAAATTTCAACGAGCCCGCACCGAGAAATCGCTGCGGGCTTTCTGTATGTACAGCGCAAGATTGTGGCATATCACGCTGCATGTCCCCGTATCGATATGACCGCAGAGCGAGGATGGGAAGGGCCTTCGAAGCGAATGGAACCAAGGCTGATGCGGGGATCACACGGGGCGGACTGGCGACCGTTGACAGGCCGCGGGCAACTAATCTGTGAAAGCGGGGTTCAGGAAATCAGTGTGGAAATAGATAAAAATCCGCGAATCTGGTCACCCCTCAGGCCCATCAAATATAGTGATTTCAGCCAATCCTGAGCTGCGCCGGAAGGGTGAAAAGAGAGCCTATCCCCCTGATGTGAGCGGCGGCGAACCGGAATCAGACGAGATGGATCGAAGGTAACTTGGGTGATCGTCCGCGGGTAACCGTTTCAGGTATATACGCAACAAAATGGTTTGATTACCATTAATTGCTTTGGAATTGACCGATATTTCTCTATAGTTACTAGAACGGGGATAACACTCCCGTTTGCTGGTTGTGATGGATCGCAGGCCTGTCGTACAAAGGCACAGAGTTCGATAACGAGATGCCCAACAAGCGCCAGTAATGCAAGGAGACTTTATAGAGCATTGATCTACTGTACACGGTTGCAATGCATTTCCCAGGAGTTTCACTATGCGATTTAAAACTGTCGTAGCTGCGTTGTCTCTCTCCCTCGTCTGTATGCTTTCACGGGTGAGTTTTGCCGACACGCTCACGCTGACCACAGCTGGGGGCGAAAGCTCTGGCGGTGAATTCGTCTTTCCATACTACTTGACGGACTCAGGCCCTGGCGGCACAAGCACGATGGTTGCCATGGGTTGCCTCAATGGTGATCGCAATGTCAACTTCGGGGAGACTTGGGAAGCGTACGATGTCATTGTATCGACAGTCACCCTCAGCAGTGTCATCGATGGTGAGTCTGGGTTAGACATTCTTGCCGACGCATACCTTTTCAACCAGTTTGCCGGCGCCACGGGCAACGGTTACCTGATCTCCGACATTCAGTGGGCCATCTGGAGTGTCATGGATCCCGCCTTCGTGGCTGGCAATATAGCTTTCACCACAAATGCAGCAAATCTTGCAGCAACAGCCCTGGCCGTCGCTCCGACTCTGCCCTCCAGCTACTTTGCGAATGACAATATGTTTGTCCCGATTAATGGTACTGAGAGCATTCCCGCCTATGGCGAGCCGCAAATTTTGATGACCGATCCTCAGCCTCCCGCAGCCACACCTGAACCGACCAGCCTGATCCTGATGGGAACCGGCATGATCGGCGCAGTTGTCCTTATGCGCCGCAAGTACGGAAAGGTTTAGCGGAAACTCTGTAGGGGACGTCGACCAAGGACAATAAATATTTTATAGGCCCGCGCCGATCACTCGACGCGGGCTAGCTGTTGGTGCGGTTGAATGTCGCTGCACCCCTCCCTATGAAACAATCCGCTGTGCGAGGATGAGGAATGACCTTCGAGGCGAGTGGGACGGATGCCGTTGCACGGATCACGCGGCGCGCGGCCGAGCGGCTTCGGGCAGGACATCTTTGGGTATATCGATCGGACGTAGAGCGTATAACCACTGGCGCGGATGAGCAAGTTGTCGGCGGGGCTCTGGTGAGCGTGGTGGATGGGCGGGGGATCCCCTTGGGTACGGCTCTGTACAGCGATGCGTCGGAGATCGCGTTGCGAGTGGTTTCCCGACAGGCGGGAGTGAGTCGGACTGAGTATATCGCCCAGCTTAAGAGTCAAGTGCGGGCATCGATCAGGCTGCGGGAGCGAGTGGCTGCAGAGGTGTTCTCCAGAAGCGGCGAGACGAACGCCTGCCGGCTGATCTTCTCCGAGGCGGACGGTCTGCCGGGAATCGTGGCGGACCGCTATGGCGAGTTGGTGGTGGTGCAGTTGCTGACCCAGGGAACCGCGCAGGACGACGTGCGCGAGGTATTGGCTGAGGTGCTGCCTGAGCAGGAATGGGCGCGAACGGTTGTGGAGAGACCGGATGCGCGGGCGTGCGAACTGGAGCATCTGGGGCCTGTGGAGAAAAATCCTCTGTTTGTACGAGCGGGATGCGATGCTGCATTGCAGGCGGTCTTCACCATCAATGGAGTGCGCTTCCACTTCGACGCGGAGGCAGGACAGAAGACGGGAGCGTTTCTGGACCAGAGGCTGAACTATGCGGCTGCGGCAAGATGGGCTCACGGACGGGCACTCGATGTGTGCACCTACCAGGGTGGGTTTGCGCTGCACCTGGCGCGTGTGTGCGAACGTGTGACGGGCGTGGATGC